>NZ_JBNYXT010000033.1:0-61653 GCF_051380795.1 Janthinobacterium leeuwenhoeki | reverse complement strand
CAAAGAAATGGTCATGCCAGGCGATAACGTGTCGATCACTGTCAAGCTGATCAACCCGATCGCGATGGAAGAAGGTCTGCGCTTCGCTATCCGCGAAGGCGGCCGTACCGTCGGCGCCGGCGTGGTTGCAAAAATCCTCGCATAAGGAAATGTTATGCTTCCACCCGGGGCGTCCTGGGTGGTAGAATAGCACTCCTCGAAAGTTTTACGTAGGGACGTAGCTCAATTGGCAGAGCGTCGGTCTCCAAAACCGAAGGTTGGGGGTTCGATGCCCTCCGTCCCTGCCACCGTCAAGGTGCAGGGCACCGAAAGTAGAAAAATGTCAAATCAATCCGTGCAAACCGTTAGCACGTCGAGTGACAAGATAAAAGTCGCGCTGGCAATAGTGGCTGCGATTGCAGGAGTAGTCGGGTTTTATTACCTGGCAGGCCAACCAGCTCTGGTGCGTGCAAGCGCGCTTGTGGCTGGTTTGGTTATTGCTGTTGCGCTCTTGTATGTCTCGACGACCGGCCGTGAATTTCTCAATTTCGCCAAAGAAGCTGTGCGCGAAACCAAGAAAGTCGTTTGGCCTACCCGCAAAGAAGCCACGCAGATTACTGCGATCGTGTTTGCCTTTGTGCTGGTCATGGCGATTTTCCTGTGGGGCACGGATAAATTGCTCGAGTTTTTGTTGTATGACGTAATTCTGGGTTGGAAAAAATAATGAGCGAAAATGTGCATGATGAAGCGGCGGACGAGTCCGTTCCGGGCGACGCTCCGGTAGCGGACACTGGTGCAGCGCTGAGCGTGCCAGTAAGCAGCAAGCGCTGGTATGTCGTGCATGCTTATTCCGGCATGGAAAAAAGCGTCATGCGCGCACTGACCGAGCGCATCGAGCGCGCGGGCATGCAAGACCAGTTCGGCCAGATCCTGGTACCGATCGAAGAAGTCGTCGAAGTCAAGAATGGCGTAAAGTCGGTCACCGAACGTCGTTTCTATCCTGGCTATGTGCTGGTTGAAATGGAAATGACGGACGAGAGCTGGCACTTGGTCAAGAATACCAGTAAGGTTACCGGCTTTATTGGTGGCAAGTCGAACAAGCCGACGCCGATCTCCGCGCGCGAAATCGACGGCATCATGAAGCAGATGCAGGAAGGTGTTGAAAAGCCCCGTCCAAAAACCTTGTACGAGGTGGGCGAGCAAGTACGCATCAAGGATGGCCCGTTCACCGACTTCAACGGCAATGTCGAAGAAGTCAACTACGAGAAATCCAAAGTGCGCGTCTCGGTTACCATTTTCGGCCGCGCTACCCCGGTAGAGCTCGAATTCGGTCAGGTCGAAAAAGTTTAAGTTGTATCAGCGCCACCAGGAGCGCCGCAGCGGTCTCAGCGAAATCCGGTCAGAGGAGCCCCGCCAGGGTAGGATCGGCGGGGCGCTACTACTCAATCCAAGATAGGAGCCATCATGGCAAAGAAAATCATTGGTTTTATCAAGCTGCAAGTGCCAGCTGGTAAAGCAAACCCATCCCCACCAATCGGTCCAGCTCTGGGTCAACGTGGTCTGAACATCATGGAATTCTGCAAGGCCTTCAATGCACAGACCCAAGGTCTGGAGCCAGGCATGCCGATTCCAGTCGTGATCACCGCGTTTGCGGACAAGTCCTTCACGTTCGTGATGAAGACGCCTCCAGCAACCTACCTGATCAAAAAAGCTGCTGCGATCACCAAAGGTTCGCCGAAGCCACATACCGACAAAGTCGGTACGCTGACCCGCGCACAAGCTGAAGAAATCGCTAAATTGAAAACCCCTGATCTGACCGCTGCCGACATGGATGCTGCTGTACGCACCATCGCTGGTTCCGCTCGTTCGATTGGTATCACGGTGGAAGGTGTTGTATAATGGCTAAGTTATCCAAACGTATCAAGGCTTTGAAAGCCAAAGTCGACCGTACCAAAGTGTACGCTTTCGACAACGCTGTCGCTCTGATCAAAGAGTGCGCAACGGCCAAGTTCAATGAATCGATCGACGTATCGGTACAACTGGGTGTTGATCCTAAGAAATCCGACCAAGTGGTGCGCGGCTCCGTCGTGCTGCCAGCTGGTACCGGCAAAACCGTACGCGTGGCAGTATTCGCGTCGGGCGAAAAAGCAGAAGCTGCTAAAGCAGCTGGCGCCGACATCGTTGGTATGGAAGATCTGGCTGAGCGTATCAAAGCCGGCGACATGCCTTTCGATATCGTTATCGCTTCGCCAGATACCATGCGTATCGTTGGTACCCTGGGTCAGATCCTGGGCCCACGCGGCATGATGCCTAACCCGAAAGTTGGCACTGTTACTCCTGACGTCGCTACCGCTGTGAAAAACGCGAAAGCCGGTCAAGTTCAGTACCGTACCGACAAATCCGGTATCATCCACGCTACCATCGGCCGTAAATCGTTCGCTGACGCAGATCTGAAGTCGAATCTGGTCGCACTGATCGACGCACTGAACAAAGCCAAGCCAGCATCGAGCAAAGGCGTGTACCTGCGCAAAGTTTCGCTGTCGTCGACCATGGGCGCTGGCGTCCGTGTTGACCAGGCTAGCCTGGCAGCTTAAGTAGAGAATCAAGTCCCACGCGCCTTCGGGCGCTGTGGGCGCATCTTTGGGCTGTCTGCCCGGTGTTCGCACCAGGCAGGCAGACAATCAAAGACCGTTGGGCCGACTGTGATCGCACATGCAGAAGGTTAATAGGCTTGCCGGCAACGGCAAGTGCCCAACGCAGATGGTGTACCCGAACAAGTTTTGTAGTCCTCATGCTGCGTGAATCCATCCGCTCAGTTTAGTACTTCTTGACTTCGGACGCCGTGTTCGAACCGATGCAAGGCGCTCAACCACTCGGTTGTGATTGCCGAACATCATTTAAGGAGGTTGACCGTGAGTCTCAATCTGAATGACAAAAAGGCCGTCGTCGCCGAAGTTTCCGCACAAGTAGCAAATGCGCAAACGATCGTCGTGGCCGAATATCGTGGCATCCAGGTTGGTCACTTGACGCAACTGCGTGCTAAAGCGCGTGCCCAAGGCGTGTACCTGCGTGTGTTGAAAAACACTCTGGCTCGTCGCTCCGTTGAAGGTACCGCATTCGCCAGCCTGGCAGATGCCATGACCGGCCCGTTGATCTACTCGATCTCGGCCGATGCCGTTGCAGCAGCTAAAGTCATTGCTGACTTCGCTAAAACCAACGACAAACTGGTCATCAAAGCAGGTAACTACGCAGGCAAGCCGCTGGATACAGCTGCTGTCACCGCGTTGGCGAGCATTCCTAGCCGTGAAGTCCTCATTTCGCAGTTGTTGGGCGTTATGCTGGCTCCGGTTTCGGGCTTTGCACGTGGTCTGGCTGCCCTGGCAGCGAAAAAAGGCGAAGGCGCCGAAGCTCCTGCAGAAGCAGCAGCAGAAGAAGCCCCAGCAGCCGCTTAATTGCGCGCGCTTTTTTCTCTCAGTACCAATCTGATGTAACTAACGTAATAAATTTAGGAGTTTCAAAATGGCAATTAGCAAAGACGATATCCTGGAAGCAGTTAGCGCCATGTCCGTAATGGACCTGAACGACCTGGTTAAAGCATTCGAAGAAAAATTCGGCGTGTCCGCAGCAGCGATGGCTTCGGCCGGTCCTGCAGCAGGCCCAGCAGCAGCTGCTGAAGAGCAAACCGAATTCAACGTCATCCTGGACAGCTTCGGCGCAAACAAAGTTGGCGTCATTAAAGCAGTTCGCGAAATCACCGGCCTGGGCTTGAAAGAAGCTAAAGACCTGGTCGATGCCGCACCAAAAACTGTAAAAGAAGCAGTGTCGAAAGCTGACGCTGAAGCAGCACAGAAGAAACTGGTAGAAGCCGGCGCAACCGCTTCGATCAAGTAATATCTGTACCGGCGGCAGTTAGCGCCCGAGTCAAAGTCTGAGGTTTCCCCTCGCAAGGGGGGAAATCCGACTTTGGCTCCTTTGTCGTCTGCATCGTATTTGTCATGTAGTCGTAGCAGCAGTTTTTATTCGATTCAAGCCGGAAAGCAGAGCCTTGAGGTTTCGTCTGTGTCACACGCAGCGGTGCAAACGAACACTTGCAAAACCTGAATTTTCTATCCTTTCTGTCACTCACGGAGTGTCCATGCACTACTCATTTACTGAGAAGAAACGCATTCGCAAATCATTCGCGAAGCGCGCCAACGTTCACCACGTTCCGTTCCTGCTGGCGACCCAGCTCGAGTCTTATCATAGCTTCTTGCAAGAGGACATAGCACCGTCCGGCCGCAAGAATGATGGCCTGCAGTCGGCTTTCACTTCGATTTTCCCTATCGTGTCGCACAATGGTTTTGCGCGCCTCGAATTCTTGTCGTACGTTTTGGGCGATCCTGCCTTTGACGTCAAAGAATGTCAACAACGTGGCCTGACGTTCGCGTCGCCGCTGCGCGCGAAAGTGCGCCTGGTGATCCTGGACAAGGAATCGCCAACCAAGCCTGTCGTCAAGGAAATGAAAGAACAGGAAGTCTACATGGGCGAATTGCCGCTCATGACGACCACCGGTTCGTTCGTGATCAACGGCACGGAGCGGGTTATCGTTTCCCAGCTGCACCGTTCGCCTGGCGTGTTCTTCGAGCACGACCGCGGCAAGACGCACTCGTCCGGTAAACTGCTGTTCTCCGCGCGTATCATTCCTTACCGCGGTTCGTGGCTGGACTTCGAGTTCGACCCGAAAGACATCCTGTTCTTCCGCGTCGACCGCCGCCGCAAGATGCCAGTGACGATCCTGCTCAAAGCCATCGGCATGTCGCACGAGCAAATCCTGGCGAACTTCTTCGTCTTCGACAATTTCAACCTGCGCTCCGAAGGCGCGGAAATGGAATTCGTCTCCGAGCGTCTGCGCGGCGAAGTGGCGCGTTTCGACATCGTCGACAAGTCCGGCAAGACCCTGGTGCTGAAAGACAAGCGTATCAACGCGAAACATGTGCGTGATATCGAAGCTGCCGGCATCAAGCACATTTCCGTACCGGAAGACTACCTGCTGGGCCGCGTATTGGCGAAGAACATCGTCGATGGCGACACCGGCGAAGTCGTCGCCTCCGCGAACGATGAGCTGACCGAAGACCTGTTGGGCCGCTTGCGCGATGCCAATATTTCCGAAATCCAGACCTTGTACACCAACGACCTGGATCAGGGCGCTTACATCTCGCAAACCCTGCGTATCGACGACACCGCCGATCAGATGGCTGCGAAAGTGGCGATCTACCGCATGATGCGTCCAGGCGAACCGCCAACGGAAGATTCCGTTGAAGCGCTGTTCAATGGCCTGTTCTACAACTCGGACCGCTACGACCTGTCGGCCGTGGGCCGCATGAAGTTCAACCGCCGCATTGGCCGCGATGAACTGACCGGCGCCATGACCCTGTCGAACGAAGACGTGCTGGCCGTGATCAAGATCCTGGTGGAACTGCGCAATGGCCGCGGCGAAGTCGACGATATCGATCACCTGGGTAACCGTCGCGTACGTTGCGTAGGCGAACTGGCCGAGAATCAATTCCGCGCCGGTCTGGTGCGTGTTGAGCGCGCCGTCAAGGAACGCCTCGGCCAAGCCGAAGCGGACAACCTGATGCCGCATGACCTGATCAACTCGAAGCCGATTTCGGCCGCGATTCGCGAGTTCTTCGGTTCGTCCCAGCTGTCGCAGTTTATGGACCAAACCAATCCTCTGTCGGAAATTACCCACAAGCGCCGCGTATCGGCTCTGGGACCCGGCGGTCTGACACGCGAACGCGCCGGCTTTGAAGTGCGCGACGTGCATCCGACCCACTACGGCCGCGTCTGCCCGATCGAGACACCGGAAGGTCCGAACATTGGTCTGATCAACTCGCTGGCTCTGTATGCCCGCCTGAATGAATACGGCTTCCTGGAAACCCCGTACCGCAAGGTCGAAGGTTCCAAGATTACCGATCAGATCGACTACCTGTCCGCCATCGAAGAAGGCCGCTACATCATCGCTCAGGCGAATGCGACCATCAACGACGCAGGCATGCTGTCCGATGAACTGGTCTCGGCCCGTGAAGCCGGCGAAACCATCCTGGTCTCTCCAGAGCGCATCCAGTACATGGACGTGGCGCCAGGCCAGATCGTTTCCGTCGCTGCCTCGCTGATTCCGTTCCTCGAACACGATGATGCAAACCGTGCATTGATGGGCGCCAACATGCAACGCCAGGCTGTGCCTTGCTTGCGTCCGGAAAAAGCGCTGGTCGGTACCGGTATCGAACGCACCGTTGCGGTCGACTCGGGCACCACCGTGCAAGCCTTGCGTGGCGGTATCGTCGATTACATCGATGCGGGCCGTGTCGTGATTCGCGTCAACGATGACGAAGCTACCGCTGGTGAAGTGGGCGTCGACATCTACAACCTGATCAAGTACACCCGTTCGAACCAGAACACCAACATCAACCAGCGTCCTATCGTGCAAGTGGGCGACCGTGTTGCCAAGCGCGACGTGATCGCCGATGGCGCATCGACCGACCTGGGTGAATTGGCGCTGGGCCAGAACATGACTGTGGCTTTCATGCCATGGAATGGTCTGAACTTCGAAGATTCGATCCTGATCTCGGAAAACGTCGTCAAGGACGACCGCTACACCTCGATTCACATCGAAGAGTTGTCGGTGGTTGCCCGTGATACGAAACTGGGCGCGGAAGAAATTACGCGCGACATCTCGAACCTGGCTGAAAATCAGCTGGCACGTCTGGATGAGTCCGGTATCGTCTACATCGGTGCTGAAGTCCAGGCCGGCGACACCCTGGTCGGTAAAGTGACGCCTAAAGGCGAAACCCAGCTGACCCCGGAAGAGAAGCTGCTGCGCGCGATTTTCGGCGAAAAAGCTTCGGACGTGAAAGATACCTCGCTGCGCGTGCCTTCGGGCATGATCGGTACCGTGATCGACGTGCAAGTCTTCACCCGTGAAGGCATCGTGCGCGACAAGCGTGCCCAGCAAATTATCGATGACGAACTGAAACGCTTCCGTCTGGATTTGAACGACCAGATGCGTATCGTTGAAGGCGATGCCTTCCAGCGTCTGGAAAAAATGCTGATCGGCAAAGTTGTCAACGGCGGCCCTAAAAAGCTGGCCAAAGGCGCCAAGATCACCAAGGAATACCTGGCCGATCTGGATAAATACCACTGGTTCGACATCCGTCCTGCGGACGACGATGCAGCGGTAGCGCTCGAAGCGATCAAGGAATCGATCAACGAGAAGCGTCACCAGTTCGATCTGGCCTTCGAAGAGAAGCGCAAGAAACTGACGCAAGGCGATGAGCTGCAACCAGGCGTGCAAAAAATGGTCAAGGTGTATCTGGCCGTGAAACGCCGCCTGCAGTCGGGCGACAAGATGGCAGGTCGCCACGGTAACAAGGGTGTGGTTTCCCGTATTGTTCCTGTGGAAGACATGCCATACATGGCCGACGGCACGCCAGCCGACGTGGTGCTGAACCCGCTGGGCGTTCCTTCGCGGATGAACGTTGGTCAGATTCTCGAGACGCACTTGGGCTGGGCTGCCAAGGGTCTGGGTATCCGCATCGGCGAAATGCTGAAGGCGCAAACCAAGGTCGAGCAAGTGCGCAAGTACCTGACGACGATCTACAACGACAACGGCCGCGCGGAAGATCTGGATAACTTCGACGACGAAGAGATCATGAAGCTGGCGGAAAACCTGAAAAAAGGTGTTCCATTCGCCACGCCAGTGTTCGACGGCGCCAATGAAGAAGAGATCCGCCGCATGCTGGACCTGGCGTATCCGGACGACATCGCCAAGAACCTGGGCATGACCGCTTCGAAAAACCAGGTGACCATGTATGACGGTCGCACCGGTGAAGCGTTCGAACGCAAGGTTACTGTCGGCGTCATGCACATGCTGAAACTGCATCACTTGGTGGATGACAAGATGCATGCGCGTTCGACCGGTCCTTACTCGCTGGTGACGCAACAGCCACTGGGCGGTAAAGCCCAGTTCGGTGGTCAGCGTTTCGGTGAGATGGAAGTCTGGGCACTGGAAGCGTATGGCGCGTCGTATGTCTTGCAAGAGATGTTGACCGTCAAGTCCGATGACGTGAATGGCCGTACCAAAGTGTACGAGAACCTCGTCAAGGGCGACCACGTGATCGACGCCGGCATGCCGGAATCGTTCAACGTGCTGGTCAAGGAAATCCGTTCGCTGGGTATCGATATCGACCTCGAACGCAACTAAACGACAGGCTTATTGACCCAATAAGCGTCATTTGGTTTGGGAAACACAAAGCCCGGCTGGGAAACCACGCCGGGCAATGTAGTCTCAGGAATATAGAAATTTAATCACCTCTGGAGTGATACATGAAAGCACTGCTCGATCTATTCAAGCAAGTACAGACCAACGAGACCTTCGATGCAATCAAGATCGGTCTCGCTTCGCCTGAGAAAATCCGTTCGTGGTCCTACGGCGAAGTCAAGAAGCCGGAAACCATCAACTACCGTACCTTCAAGCCTGAGCGCGATGGCCTGTTCTGCGCCAAGATCTTTGGCCCGATCAAGGATTACGAATGCCTGTGCGGCAAGTACAAGCGCCTGAAACACCGCGGCGTGATCTGCGAAAAGTGCGGCGTCGAAGTTACGCTGGCCAAGGTGCGCCGCGAGCGCATGGGTCACATCGAGCTGGCCTCGCCGACCGCGCACATCTGGTTCCTGAAGTCGCTGCCGTCGCGTCTGGGCATGGTCCTGGACATGACCCTGCGGGACATCGAACGCGTGTTGTACTTTGAAGCATACGTCGTGACCGATCCAGGCATGACCCCGCTGAAGAAGTGCCAGATCATGTCGGAAGACGATTACGCCGCCAAGTACGAAGAGTACGGCGACGACTTCACCGCCTTCATGGGCGCCGAAGGTATCCGTGAACTGCTGCGCTCGATCGACATCCACCGCGATGCCGAAACCCTGCGCGTGGAACTGAAGGAATCGAAATCCGAAGCCAAGATCAAGAAATACGCGAAGCGCCTGAAAGTGCTGGAAGCGTTCCAACGTTCGGGCATCAAGCCTGACTGGATGATCATGGAAGTGCTGCCAGTGCTGCCGCCGGAACTGCGTCCGCTGGTACCGCTGGATGGTGGCCGTTTCGCGACCTCGGATCTGAACGATCTGTATCGCCGCGTCATCAACCGTAACAACCGTCTGAAACGCCTGATGGAGCTGCGCGCTCCAGAGATCATCACGCGCAACGAAAAGCGCATGCTGCAAGAAGCGGTCGATTCGCTGCTGGACAACGGCCGTCGCGGCAAAGCGATGACCGGCGCCAACAAGCGTCCGCTGAAGTCCTTGGCCGAGATGATCAAGGGCAAGGGCGGCCGTTTCCGTCAAAACTTGCTGGGCAAACGCGTCGATTACTCCGGTCGTTCGGTCATCGTCGTGGGCCCGCAATTGAAACTGCATCAGTGCGGCTTGCCGAAACTGATGGCGCTGGAACTGTTCAAGCCATTCATTTTCAATAAACTGGAACTGATGGGTCTGGCGACCACGATCAAGGCCGCGAAAAAGCTGGTCGAGATTCAAGAGCCGGTCGTGTGGGACATCCTGGAAGACGTGATTCGTGAACATCCGATCATGTTGAACCGCGCACCTACGCTGCACCGTCTGGGTATCCAGGCTTTCGAGCCAGTCCTGATTGAAGGCAAGGCCATCCAGTTGCACCCACTCGTCTGCGCCGCATTCAACGCCGACTTTGACGGTGACCAAATGGCGGTCCACGTTCCTCTGTCGATCGAAGCGCAGATGGAAGCACGCACTTTGATGCTGGCATCGAACAACATCCTGTTCCCATCGAACGGCGAACCGTCGATCGTTCCTTCCCAGGATATCGTGTTGGGTCTGTACTACGCGACCCGCGAAGCGATCAATGCGAAGAACGAAGGGATGATGTTCCCTGACGTATCGGAAGTGATCCGCGCCTACGACAACAAGGAAGTCGAACTGACGACCCGCGTTACCGTGCGTATTACCGAATACCCGAAAAACGCCGAAACGGGTGAATTCGAGAAAACGGTAACGCGTTACGAAACGACGATCGGCCGTGCGATCCTGTCGGAAATTCTGCCTAAAGGCTTGCCGTTCTCCGTCCTGAACCGCGCGCTGAAAAAGAAAGAAATTTCCAAGCTGATCAACACGTCGTTCCGCAAGTGCGGCCTGCGCGCCACGGTGGTGTTCGCAGACAAACTGATGCAATCGGGTTTCCGCCTGGCGACACGCGCCGGTATCTCGATCTGCGTCGACGACATGCTGGTACCGCCTCAAAAAGTGACCCTGATCGCGACGGCCGAATCGGAAGTCAAGCAGATCGAACAGCAATACGCCTCGGGTCTCGTGACCGCCGGCGAGCGTTACAACAAGGTAGTCGATATCTGGGGCAAAACCTCGGATGAAGTCGGCAAGGCCATGATGGACCAGCTCAAAGTCGAAGACGTGATCCGCCGCGACGGCACCAAGTCGACGCAAGAATCGTTCAACGCCATTTACATGATGGCCGACTCCGGCGCGCGCGGTTCCGCAGCCCAGATTCGTCAGTTGGCCGGTATGCGTGGTCTGATGGCCAAACCGGATGGCTCGATTATCGAAACGCCGATTACCGCGAACTTCCGCGAAGGTCTGAACGTTTTGCAGTACTTCATTTCGACCCACGGTGCGCGTAAAGGTCTGGCCGATACGGCGCTGAAAACGGCTAACTCCGGTTACCTGACGCGTCGTCTGGTTGACGTGACGCAAGACTTGGTGGTGATCGAGGACGATTGCGGCACCATGAACGGCGCCGTCATGAAGGCACTGGTCGAAGGTGGTGAAGTCATCGAACCATTGCGTGACCGTATCCTCGGCCGCGTGGTGGTGCATGACGTCGTCAATCCTGAAACCCAGGAAACGCTGTACGAAGCCGGCACCCTGATGGACGAAGACATGGTCGAAGAGATCGAGCGTCTGTCCATCGATGAAGTCAAGGTTCGCACGCCACTGACTTGCGACACACGCTTCGGCCTGTGCGCCAAGTGCTATGGCCGCGACCTGGGCCGCGGCATGCTGGTCAACGCCGGCGAAGCTGTCGGTGTGGTAGCAGCGCAGTCGATTGGTGAGCCTGGTACCCAGCTGACCATGCGTACCTTCCACATTGGTGGTGCGGCATCGCGTGCAGCAGTGGCATCGTCGGTGGAAGCCAAGTCGAACGGTACCATCCGCTTCACGGCAACCATGCGTTACGTGACGAACGGCAAGGGCGCGCAAATCGTCATTTCCCGTTCCGGCGAAGTGCTGATTACCGACGACCACGGCCGTGAGCGTGAGCGTCATAAAGTACCGTACGGTGCGACCCTGATCGTCAAGGACGGCATGGTCATCAAGGCCGGTACGGCCCTGGCAACGTGGGATCCGCTGACCCGTCCGATCATTACCGAATACGCCGGTCAAGTGCGTTTCGAGAACGTCGAAGAAGGCGTCACTGTAGCCCGTCAGGTCGACGAAGTGACCGGTCTGTCCACCCTGGTGGCGATCGATGCGAAACGTCGCGGTTCGCTGACGAAAACGTTGCGTCCGCAAGTCAAGCTGATCAACGACGCGAACGAAGAAGTCAAGATCGCCGGCACCGAACACTCGGTGGCGATCGGCTTCCAGGTCGGCGCGCTGATCATGGTGAAAGACGGTCAACAGGTATCGGTCGGTGAAGTGCTGGCACGTATTCCTACCGAATCGCAAAAAACGCGCGATATTACCGGTGGTCTGCCACGCGTTGCGGAACTGTTCGAAGCGCGCTCGCCGAAAGATGCCGGTATGCTGGCGGAAGTCACGGGTACGGTTGCTTTCGGTAAAGAAACCAAGGGCAAGCAGCGTCTGGAAATCACGGACATGGACGGCAACAAGCATGAGTTCTTGATCACCAAGGACAAACAAGTGCTGGTGCATGACGGCCAAGTCGTGAACAAGGGCGAGATGATCGTGGACGGCCCGGCCGATCCGCAAGACATCCTGCGCCTGTTGGGTATCGAAGCGCTGGCACGTTACATCGTTGACGAAGTGCAAGACGTGTACCGTCTGCAAGGCGTGAAGATCAATGACAAGCACATCGAAGTGATCGTGCGTCAGATGCTGCGCCGTGTGCAGATCGTCAATGCCGGCGACACCAACTACATCGTTGGCGAGCAGGTAGAGCGTTCGGAACTGCTGGATCAGAACGACTTGATGGAAGCCGGAAACAAAATTCCTGCGACCTACGAAAACGTTCTGCTGGGTATTACCAAGGCTTCGTTGTCGACCGATTCGTTCATCTCGGCTGCATCGTTCCAGGAAACCACCCGCGTGCTGACCGAAGCGGCGATCATGGGCAAGCGCGATGGTCTGCGCGGCCTGAAAGAGAACGTCATCGTCGGCCGTCTGATTCCTGGTGGTACGGGTCTGGCCTTCCACCGCGCACGCAAAGAAAAAGAAGCGTGGGAAGTGGAAGAGCGTCAAGCACTGCTGCTGGCCGAGAAAGCCTCGATGGCCGGCGAAGCTGCCGAAGCGCTGCAGGATATCGAAACCCAGCAACACCACGGCGACGAAGCGTAATCTGCGCAGTTAGCTGATTTCAAAAAGGCACCTTCGGGTGCCTTTTTTAATTTGGATCAAGCAGCGTACAATTTTGCGATTGATTGCCATCACATGGATGCCATCCGCTTCATTTGCCCGGGAATCTGCAATCATTTAATTGATTAGAATTTCAGGCAATCAGAAGAGTTATGGCCTATGCCATTCAGCGCTCATTCGTCAATTATTTAATTTATTCAATATATTCATCTATGCTGTTAATTAGCTGGCCAGAACGGCACCAGGGATAAATTCCTGGTGCCGTTTTTTTTATGTCCATTGCCGCGGCTTTCTATCGCGCACGAAAAGAGAAAGCAGGGCCCAGGGACGCCTTGGCATCAGCAAGTTTGCAGTATCGAGCGGCACTCGTTTCTGCTTGCATCGTAAAACATATAGACGGCCTCGTCATGAAAATAGCCATCCACCGTGAGCTATCCCCGAAGCACCAGCGGACCGTAGTAAAGCACGCATGCCACGCCAATTTCCGGCGTGTTCATGCTAAGATCTGGCACATGATTGCCCAAGCCCTGTTTACTCCCGCCCAGCAGAAATTGCTGGGACTGCTCTTTGTCCGCGTGAATGAAGGCTTTCACTTGAACGAGATCATGCGCTTGACGGGCCTGGGAAGCGCGTCGGCGCAGCGGGAACTGCGCCGCCTGCATGAGTCCGGATTGATCACGTCGGAGCGGATCGGTAATGTGCGGCGCTTCTGGCCCAACAAGGAAAGCCTCGTGTATCCGGAGTTGAGCGCACTGGTGCAGAAAACCTTTGGCATCGTCGGCGTGCTCAGCGCGACCCTGGCGCCCCTGCGTGCCCAGTTGCACCTGGCATTCGTGTCGGGCGCCACGGCGAAGGGACAGGATCTGCCTGGCAGCGCCATCGATTTGCTGCTGGTGGGCGAAGAAGCCAATTATGGCGATCTGTTGACGGGATTGGCTCCGGCCGAGCGAACCTTAAGGCGTAAAATCAATCCCAATTTATATACGCTGGTCGATTATCGCCGGCGTCTGCGTGAAGGCCAGCCATTTTTGCTGCAGGTATTGCAGCAGCCGAAGTTGTTTGTCATCGGCGATGAATCGCTATTGCAAGCGCTGGTATTGCCAGATTCTTCCTTGCAAGCGAATGACACGCCATCTGTATTCTAAAGGCCGGACCTGGTATTCAATTCCTGATGCATGAAATTTTTGGTGAGAAAAATATCTGAGGCGGATTGATCGTATGATGAATAAACTACAGGCTTTCGGTTTAATTGTTTCCCAGGCAGTGCGCGGAGAATTGACGTTTCCCACGAGTGTTAATTCCGCCCTGCAATTGCAGTTGGCCCTGGCTGAACCGGACTGCCATATCGACCATGCGATCAAGCTGGTATTGGCCGAGCCCTTGCTGGCCGCGCGCACCGTGGCCCTGGCCAACTCGGCCGTGTATAGCCGCGGCGATGCTGCGCCCGTGACCAGCGTGCGCGCCGCCGTCATGCGCATGGGTTACCGCAATCTGTATGCACTGGTGGCTGCCATGGTGGTGCGCCAGTTCGGCAGCAAGATCATCGATCCCGTCCTGCGCCAGAAGGCGACCCAGCTGTGGGAGCACACGGCGCACGTGGCGGCGCTGGCGCATGTGCTTGCCCGCCGCGTCACGCACGTCGATGCCGACACGGCCCTGTTCGCCGGCATCGTGCATGAGGTGGGCGGTTTTTATCTGCTGTCGCGTGCCGATGAGTTCCCCGGCCTGCTCGACGACGATGCGGATCACTGGATGGAGTCTGCCGAAGAAATCATTTCCCGCGAAGTCATGAAGAAGCTGCTGATCCCGCTGGCCGTGAGTGTCGCCATCGAAGGCTTGCGCGATGGCTTGCTGTCGATCCCACCCGATTCCCTGCTCGACACCTTATTGTTGGCCAAGCAACTGTCACCCGTGCCGTCGCCCTTGCAGGTGACGTACGTGGAAATGCTCACGCCCTCCGATTCCGTCATCGATTTCATTATCGACAACGAGACCTTGCAAAGCATCCTGGCCGAGTCAAACGAGGAAGTGCGCTCGATGAGTGCGGCGCTGCTGGTGTAATAGCAAACGCTGAGGCGAAAAAAAACGGCAGCGCCATCGAGGCGCTGCCGTTTTGCTTTCAGGCGCCGCGTCTTACTTCTGCTGCGCGATCCACCGGTCGACCTTGGCTTCCAGCAGTGTCAGCGGCAGGGTGCCGTCGCTGAGCACGACTTCGTGGAACTTCGGCAGGCTGAACTTGTCGCCCAAGGCTTGCTGCGCGCGCTGGCGCAGTTCGACGATCTTCAGCGAACCGATCTTGTAGCCCAGCGCCTGGCCCGGCCAGGCCATGTAGCGTTCCGTTTCGCTTTTCGCCACGGCGTCATAGCCGAGGGTGTCGCGCATATACTTGATCGTCTGCTCGCGCGTCCAGCCCTTGGTGTGCAAACCCGTGTCGACCACCAGGCGCACGGCGCGCAGCATCTCGTCGTTCAAGTGGCCGAAATACTGGGCCGGGTCCTCGAACAGACCCATTTCCTTGCCCAGGGTTTCCGCATACAGCGCCCAGCCTTCCGTGAAGGCATTGTTGCCGCCGAAACGGCGGAAGTTCGGCAAGTCCATCTCTTGCACCAGCGCCAGGTGGAAATGGTGGCCAGGCTTGCCTTCGTGCAAGAACAAGGTGGTCATGCCCGTGTCGCCATACAGTTTCGGATCCGTGACGACGGACCAGAACACGCCGGGGCGTGAACCGTCGGCGGCCGGCGCCGTGTAGTGGTCGGCGGCCGTGTCGCGGCTCAGTTCAGGTTCCAGGCGCAAGTCCAGCGGCGCCTTCGGCACCAGGGTGAACAGGGCAGGTAATTTGCTGTCCAGCAGCACGTTCAGCTTGCGGTAGACGTCGAGCACTTCCTGCTCCGTCTTGAACGGGCGGTATTTCGCCTGCTGCGAGACCCACACGGGCAAGCCGGCGGCCGGGCCGTTGTAGCCCATCTTCGGACCGACGATCGCGTACTGTTCCTGGATGCGCGCCACTTCCTTCAAGCCGATGGCGTGGATCTGCTCCGGCTTCAAGTCCGTGGTGGTGCTGCTGGCCACGCGCGCCTGATACCAGGCAGCGCCATCGGGCAGGGCGCTCCAGCCGCTGCTCGTGCGGCCGGCCGGGAGGTAATCGCGTTCGATGAAGGTGGACAGGCGCTGCAGCGCGGGCATCAGCTTGGCCCCGATGATGACGGTGTAGGTTTGCGTCAGGCGCGCTTTGTCCGCGTCGGAAAAGCTGGCTGGCAAGTTCTTGATGGGCGTGTAATAGACGCTGTCCTGCGGCGTGGCGCTGACGAGTTTCTTGAATTGCGGCAGGGCCGATTCCGTCAGCGCCTTCGGCAGCACGATACCCTTTTGCATGCCGACTTTCATGTTGGCGATGGCCTGGTCTATCCAGCCGGGCAATTGGCCGATACGGCTCAGGTAAGCGTCATACTCCTTGACCGTGGTCAAAGGCTGTGATGCCTCACCGCCCGCATAATTAGCCAGGGTGACGGGCATGCTGTCCATCTGGTTCAAGGGCAGCAGGTAGTCGGGGAAGCGTTCGAAGCTCAGCGCCGTGGCCAGTTCATAGTCGAGGATATCGTAGTTGATCTGGTCCTGGTGCGACAGCTGCGCGCGGGCGATGCTGCGCAGGCTCTTCTGGTACTGGCGGTACAGGGCGAACTGTTTTGCGCGCGCGGCGGGCACGATGGCTGAACCGAGTTGGTCGTCAAAACGGTTGTCGCCGCTCTCGGTGGCGTTGATCGGCTCGAAACGGGCCAGCGCATCGTAGTACTGATCGGCCACGACCTGCAATCGCTGCTTGGCTTGCGGCGCACTGACGGCCACGCTGTTGGCTGCGGGCTGGGCTGCTTGCGCCATGGGCGCGTAGGCGAGCAACAGGGAGATGGCCAGGGTGCCGAGGGTGCCGGCGGCAAAACGATGCTTCATGCGCGATGTCCTTTGTAAGGAGGGGAATGAACGGAGGCGTTGCTAGGTCGGGGTGGCCGCTTGTGAAGGAACAGCCGGGGCGTAAGCATACGCCATTGCCCAGTGCGTTTGGATAAATTGTAGGAAGGGAATGTTGCTATTTTGCCGTAGGCGGCAGGGCCGCTTTCATGGCCTGCCAGTGCTGGCTGGTCAATGGGGTGCAGGCGGGACAGGGTGTGGCGGCGATCAGGCTGCGGATTTGCTGCGCGCGCGCCGCCGTTTGCGGGTGCGAGGAAATCCATCCCGGTACGCTGGCCTTGTCCTTGTCATCGAGCTTCTGAAAAAAGCGCAGCATGCCGTCGGGACGGATCTGCGCGCGCTGCAAGGCGAGCAAACCCAGCCGGTCTGCCTCCTCTTCCATGTCGCGGCTGAAATACAGGGTGCCCGCCTGGTGCGCCAGCATGGCGGCCACGGCGCTGATGTCGCCTATGGTGACGCCCACCAGGGCGCCCCAGCCCAGGCTGCTGATCATTTGCCGCAGCGAATGGCGCTGCTCCACATGTTGCACTTCATGCGCCAGCACGCCGGCCAGTTCGCCCGGGTCTCCCGCCTGGCGTAGCAAGCCCGTATGCACGACGATGATGCCGCCTGGCATGGCAAACGCGTTGACCGTGTCATCTTGCTTGACCAGCCAGCGGTACTGGTAGCGGGAACCGGCCGTCAGCTTACGGCCGATCTCCTGCACTGTTTGCTGTGCCACGCCGTGCTCGCTGATGCCGCCCTGCGCGCGCACTTGCGACAGGGCCAGTTCGCCCAGCTGCTTTTCCGTCGACAGGGGGATCCACCCCGCCAGCGCGCCGACAGCATAGCCGCCCTGCCACCACAGCAGGGCGGCAGCGACGAAGGCCGCGCCCGTCAAGCCGGCCAGCCAGCCCGATACCTGCCGCCGGTTGCGCTGGCGCTCGCTCCACAGGCGCTGCAGTTGCGGCTGCAGCGCCGCCGGCGCTTCCTTCAAGACGATGGCGATGTCCTCCGCCCCAAGCGGTTTCAGCGACGCTTGCCGTCCCTGTCCGTCGAGCCAGTTCAGGAACAGTTCGGGGCCTTCGACACCACCCACGCTGACGACCAGCTGCGTCACCTCGACAGTGGAGCCGGGCGCATCGATGGCCAGCTGGCTGCCGAAGAAGTGCGCGCTGACGGCCGTGCCGGCTGAGCCGCCGTCGGGGCCAGTCAGCAGTGCCTGGAATGGCGTCATGCGGCAGCCTCGGCAAAGCGGCTTTCGTACAGGGCCGCCATCAGGTCGGACTGGCTGATGATGCCAGCGAGGCGCTCTTCATCGTCGAGGATGGGAATATGGTGGTAGCCGGCGTCGGCCATCAAGGGCACGAGATCGATGATGGGCGTGCCCAGGCGGGCTGTGTGCGGCGATGGCGTCATCAACTGGCCCACCACTTCCGGCTTGTCGCTGTGGGACAGGCCGCTGCGCTGCAGCAGGCCGCGCAGGCGCTGGCGCATGCCCTGATAATCATCGAGGCCGCCATGGCGCAGGAAATCTGTCTGTGTGATGATGCCGATGACGCGGCGCGCCCGGTTCAGCACGGGCAAAGCGCCCACCTGGTGCTCGCGCATGGTGCGCCAGGCAACATCGAGCGGCGTGCCGAATTCCACGCTGAGCACGTCCTTCGACATGATGTCGGCGCAGGTGACGACGCCGAAGCGGCGCTGGTAGGCGCGCATTTCCGTTTGCAGGAAGATGGCTTGCAAATCGTCGCGGCTGATGTCGAGCACTTCGCTGTGCTGGCGCAGCACGGCGTCCAGGTCATCCGGCGAAAAGCCCAGGCGGTTGCTGGGTACGTCATCCTTGGTGGCGTGCGGATGGGGCGCCACCAGTTGCTGGATGTGCGGGTAGCGGCGGCCCGTCAGGTTGTTGTACAGCACGGCGCAGGCGACCAGCACGGCGGAATTGAACAGCACGGTGATGAAGACGAACTCGAAGCCGGCCGCATGCACGCTGGCGCCGCCGACGACCGTGGTCAAGGCGACGGCGCCGCCCGGTGGATGCAAACAGCGCAGGGCAAACATGGCGCCGATGGCCAGGCAGGCGGCCAGCGCCGCCACGCCCACGCTGGATCCCAGCCATTTCACGCAAGCCATGCCGACCAGGCCGGAGACCACATTGCCGCCCACCACCGACCACGGTTGTGCCAGCGGGCTGGCCGGCAGGCAGAACAGCAGCACGGCCGAAGCGCCCATGGGCGCGATCAGGTAGACGCTGGCGCTGTCGGGGGCCAGCAGGAAATGGCAGATGAGTCCGGTCAGCAGCAAGCCGCAGATGGCGCCCGCGCACGCGCGTAATTGTTCGCGGCGGCTGCCGTTGTTCGGTTGCGGCAGCCAACGTGCCAGGAAAGAAGTCGTCATCGGGGGAGGGCGCGTTCGGGCCGCGTTGCTCAGTCTGAGCCCGATATTATCCCATGCGTTCCATTTCGCTGCCTGCGGAGCCTAGTCGTCGGCGCAGACCGCTTGCAAGCCGTGCCGCTCCAGCAAGTGCCTGGTGGCCTCGATGGCGGAGGGCTCCGGCTTGCTGCTGACGCAGGCATAGATGTCATTGAGGATCGTCGCCGCATCCTTGCCCGTAACGGCTGCCATCAGCTCGACCAGGTTGCGGTCGGAAAAGTGTTCATACAGCAAGGCCAGCACGGCGAAATACGCCGTATCGGGCATGCCGCCGGGATAGGCGCTGCGCAGCATGTGCGCGGCGCCGGACAGTGTCGGGGGCAGGGTATCTGGCATGCGCAAGCGGCTACTCCTTGGTGTGCTTATACGTTTTCCGCATAAGCACAATGCAATTAAATGGTGGATATTTCCTACAGGTACGCATATTCTAGACAATCATGCCCGCTGACAGCTGTTCAGCTGGCCTCACGATTTCTCTCAGGAGCCCCGCATGCGCCTTTCCATTCTTTTTGCCAGCCTGCTACTTGCCGGCACCGCCGTTGCCGCCGCCCCGACACCGGCTAACCCGGTCGCCACGCCACATTTGCCTTACAACGCGGCGGCCGACGCCAAGGCCGACGTGGCACGCGCGCTGGCCGAGGCCAAGGCGGCGCACGTGCCTGTCTTGCTGATCTTTGGCGCCAACTGGTGCGAGGATTGCCGCGCGCTCGACAAGGCCTTGAAGGAGGGCAAGAACGCGGAATTGATGCAACAGCAGTTCAAGGTCGTCAAGGTCGACGTGGGTAACTTCGACCATAACCTCGATGTGGCGCAAGCCTATGGCAATCCGCTCAAGAAAGGCATCCCGGCTGCCGTGCTGGTATCGAGCGACAACAACCAGGTGCTGTACGCCACCAAGGGCGGCGAACTGGCGAATGCGCGCCGCATGAGCGAGAGCGGTATTTATGACTTCTTCAAGCAAGCGGCGAGCGTGAAAGCGCCGGCGATTTAATCGCCTTTAAAACGCTTCCCATGCATCGCTGGCCGGCGCTTTCGGGCGCGCGGCGGGGATCGTTGCTTTGAGCATCGCAGGGCGGGACGGCTTGGCCAGCGTGGGCTTGTGGGCCGGTGGCTGCGGCGGCGCTGCATGCCCCGTTTCTTCCAGTTTGAAGACGCTGACCACCTGTGCCAGCCTGCCAGCCTGATCTTGCAAGGATTGGGCTGCCGCGGCTGCTTCTTCCACCAGGGCCGCGTTTTGCTGGGTTGCGTCATCCATCTGCGTGACGGTGGCATTGACTTGCGCGATGCCCTGGCTTTGCTCCTGGCTGGCTGAAGCGATCTCTCCCATCAAGTCGGCCACTCTCTGCACGGAGACGACGATGTCCTGCATGGTGGCGCCGGCGGAGTCGACCAGCTTGCTTCCCGCTTCCACCTTGCTGCCCGAGTCGACGATCAAGTCCTTGATTTCTTTGGCCGCCGCTGCCGATCGTTGCGCCAGGTTGCGCACTTCTGTCGCCACCACGGCAAAGCCGCGGCCCTGTTCTCCCGCGCGCGCCGCCTCGACTGCTGCGTTCAGGGCAAGGATATTGGTTTGAAAGGCAATGCCGTCAATCACGCCGATGATGTCCGCGATCTTGCGCGAACTTTCCGTAATCGCGCCCATCGTCTGCACCACCTGACCAACCACCTCGCCACCCTTGACTGCGTGGCTCGAGGCGGACACCACCAGCTGGTTCGCCTGGCGCGCATTATCCGCGTTCTGTTTCACGGTCGACGTCAGCTCTTCCATGGCCGCCGCCGTCTCTTCCAGGCTCGATGCCTGGGCTTCCGTACGCGCCGACAGGTCCAGGTTGCCCGAGGCGATCTGGCTCGATGCGCTGGCAATTGACACGGTACTGTCGCGAACTTCGCGTATCGTCACGTTCAGCGATGCGACGAAACGGTTGAAGGCAGCGGCCAGCGCGCCGACCTCGTCTTCCGATTCGACGGGCATGCGGCGGCTCAGGTCGCCGTTTCCACTGGCAATTTCGCTGAGCATGTCGGCCGCCCGTGCGACGGGGGCGGCGATGGCGCGGCTGATGACATAAATGATGCACAGGGCGATGCCGCCGCCCACCAGTCCGGCGATCAGGGCGGCGATCAGGGCTGACCGCGTGACATTGCCCAGCACTTCCGCTTCCGGTACTTCGGCCATCACATATAAATTCAATTCGGGCACGAAGGAGGCGGCGACGAGTTGCTTGCCGGCAGGTGCCGCATAACTGGCATGCGCATATTTGCTGCCTGTCAGCAGGGTTTTGCTCAGTGCTTCATTGAAGCCGGGCAAGTCCTTCAAGTGATGCTTGCCATCGGCCAGGGCAGTGTCACGGTGTATCAGCAGGTTGCCATCCGCGCGCACCAGGTAAACATGGCCGGTCTGGCCGACCTTGTAGCTGCGGATGGTGTCGGCCATGGCATCGACGCTCAAGCCCATGCCTGCAATGACGGCCTTGCCGCCCGCCGTCTGGCCCCGCGCATTCAGGAACAGCATGAAACTGCCCGAGGCTGGATCGCGGTCCAGATTGATCGTGTGCTGTTTGTTTTCGTCGAGCATGCTGAAGAACCAATGATCGGCTGGCTGTTGCTTGTCCAGCGTGCGGATCAGACCCGCATCGGTCATGTACCTCGACGCAGTTTGCGAGCTCCAGCTGACGACGGCCGCCTTGTTTTTTTCCTTGAGCATTTTGGCGTAGCGCTGGAACGTGGCCAAGCCACTGTCCGCCAGGTCCGCGTCTTCCCAGTCTTGCAGAAAAACATCATTGGCCATCGTTTGCACCACCGACAACGGTTGGCTGATCTGGCGCAGCACGTCGTTGCGAATTTCGCCCACCTGGGCTGGTAGTTCCTGGCCGACGACGCGTTCGCGCACATAATCGCTGCTCATGCGCACGCTGAGGAAGGATGAAATTCCCATGAAAATCAGCAGGCATAGGCCCATGCTGAACATCAGTTTTTTCTGGATGGAGAGACGACGAAGCAGATGCATGGAAGACCCTAGGGATGGGCCCGCACGACCGGCAGAGGTTGCCAGAAAGGCACGGACAAGTGCGCAGTATAGCGACGGATAAGGGGGATATAGTTGGGCTATGCCGTATTTAATACAGAGGTGTTGCTGTAAGGCAACGATTGCAAGGTGTTAACATGCATGCTTTTCATGTATACCGGCGCGGGGTGGAAAAATGTTCAGGCGGGCAAGCCGTGGGCGATCAATTCCAGCGGCAATTCCGTGCTGCACTTGATTTGCTCCATGGAAAAGGCGGACGACACGCCCGTCAGTTGCACGGCCTTGATGAGTTTTTTATAGAAAGTATCGTAGCCCTTGATGTCGGTGGTGACGACTTTCAGCAGGTAGTCGATGTCACCACTCATGCGGTGAAATTCCTGTACCTCGGGCAGGACGATGACGGCGGCGGCGAACCGGCGCAGCCATTTTTCATCGTGCTGTCCCGTGCGCACGCTGACGAAAACCGTGACGGGCAAGCCCACTTTTTGCCGGTTGACGATGGCCACGCGGCTCTCGATATAGCCCTCTTCCTCCAGGCGCTTGACGCGCTTCCAGCAGGGCGTGCTGGACAGACCAATCTTCTCGCTGAGGGCGGCGATCGACAGGGTGCCGTCCTGCTGCAGGGCGGCCAGGATGGCGCAGTCGAATTTGTCGAGCGAAGCATTTGGTGAATTCATTTTGTTTTTCCGGTTTTTATGGCATGAATATGCTGCATAGTAGCGTAGTTGCAGTGTCTTTTGGTATATCTTTACGGACGCGGGCCGGTAGACTATTCATACGTTCCAGCCGCTTGCGCTGCGCCTTTTTTATAGAATACTCAGACTGCCATCATGAAAGAAATCTACCTCGACAGCAATGCCACCACTTGCGTGCTGCCCGCAGCCGTTGCCGCCGCCAGACAAGCGATGGAGCAGGGCTATGGCAATCCCAGCAGCACCCACGCGACGGGATTGCAGGCCAAGGCCATGATGGATGGCGTACGCCAGCGCGCCAGCGGTTTGCTGGGCGTGGGTGACGGCCGCTTGATGTTCAATAGCGGCGCTACCGAAGGCATACAGACGGCCGTGCTGTCGGCCCTGTGCGCGCTGCGCGAACGGCGCGATGCGGGCAAGCGCATCGGCAGCCTGCTGCTCTATGGCGCGACCGAGCACAAGGCCGTGCCGGAAAGCCTGGCGCACTGGAACCGTTTATTGGGCCTGAACCTGGAAGTGCGCAAGCTGCCTGTCGACGCGCAGGGACGCCACGATCTGCAGGCGCTCGATGCGATGATCGGCGACACGGCCATGCTGTGCACGATGGCAGCCAATAATGAAACGGGCGTCATCAGCGATTTGTCCGCCATCGCCCAGCTGCTGCAGGAACGCGGTGCAAACGCCTACTGGATGGTCGATTGCGTGCAGGCGCTGGGCAAGCTGAAATTGAACCTGGCGGCCACGCGCATCGACTACGCGCCGTTCTCTGGTCACAAACTGTATGCACCCAAGGGTATCGGCATGCTGTACGTGCGTGCCGGCGCGCCATTTACACCGTTGATGATGGGCGGCGGCCAGGAAGCGGGCCTGCGCTCGGGCACGGAGAACATGGCCGGCATCGCTGCCCTGGGCGCCGTGCTGGCCGCGCTTGAGGATGGCAAGACCTTCCGCAGCCACGCCGATCTGGCCGCGTTCCGCGAGCAACTGGTGGCCAGCCTGGAACGCGCTTTCCCCGGCATCGTTTTCAATATGCCGTTCGACTTGTCGCTGTCGACGACGCTCAATTTTTCCGTGCCAGGCTTGTCCGCAAAAGAGCTGCTGGACTTGTTCGACGCGGCGCGCGTGCGCGTCAGCTCGGGCAGCGCCTGTTCCGCCGCCAAAGCTCTCCCCAGTTATGTCCTGGAAGCGATGCATGTGCCGCAATGGCGCGCCAGCTCTGCCATCCGCCTGTCATTCGGCCCCCTGATCGATGCGGCGACGATAGCTGCCGCCTGTGCGCGCATCGAGCGTTGCGGCGAGGCCTTGCGCAGCAGCTGTTTGCTGCCGTCGGCGCTGATGCCATCGCCGCAGGACGGCGCGCAGGACGGCATAATCCAGCTGAGCGTTGATGGACAGTGCACCTGGCTGCTCAGCGATGCTGCCAGCGCCAGTTGCGTCGTCATTGATCCCGTTGCCGCGCTGGTGCCGCGCCTGGCCGCTTTCATCCGCTGCCAGCACCTGGCCTTGCGCGCCATCGTGCATACGGCGCTGCCAACCGACCATGGCGTGGCGCGCCTGGCATTGCTGCAGGAACTCGCTATCGAACAGCTGGGCCGCATCGATATCGACGGTGAGCTGGCACTGGGCCAGCAGCGCCTGCGCCGCGTCGAATGTGGTGAAACCCATGGGTACCTGCTGGAGCAGCGCTTTGCCTTCATCGGCAACCTGGCGCCCGAGGCGCTGACGCCCCTGCTGGATGCGGGGCTGGTGACGCAAGACACCGTGCTGTGCGCGTCAGGCGACGACGGCAGTATCTGCGCTACCGTGCGCACGGCGCAGGACGGTAGCGTGCCGGCCGCCGACCTGCAGCTCGATGCGGCCGCCTTGCCCGCCTTCCTGCGCCAGCATCCCGGCGCCATCCTCGTCGACGTGCGCGAAGCGTATGAACACGCGGCTTGCGCCGGCACGGTGTTCGAGGGCTGCGAGGTGTGCAGCGTACCGCTGAGCCGCCTGGCGGGGCAGGTAGCCGCGTGGCTGCAGCAGCCGCAGCGCCCGCTGGTCTTTTTCTGCCGCAGTGGCAACCGCAGCGCGCGCGCCGCTGCCTGTCTGCGCCGCCTCGGTCACGGCGCGGCATGGCAACTCAACGGCGGCATGGCGATGGCCGATGCGACGCGCCACCCGCTGGCGATTGCGGCCTGAAGGGCTTGAACTTTCTTCCTTGAAACATTGCACCGTGCCATCATCGGCACGGTGCCCGTAGCGCATTTTCTCCCGTTCATTTCCTGCTGGCATTTTTCTGCCATTCAAGGCGCTGAATTCTTTGCTGAAACGCCCCTAAAACACTGTGTATGTACGCTAGCGCACGGTCTTGCACACAGGGCGCACCTACGATGAAGTTCAGATAATCTCCCTATACCCTGAGATTCGTCGCAACGCTCCGGCGCTTCGCTTTCCGTCTTCGCCAGTGTCCGATCGTGTTCTTCCAGACTGGGCTAGCGTGACGGTGGCCGCTGGTTGCCTGCGTGCACCTAGCGAGGCCCAAGTTGAAAGAGTACACAGCAGTTGTCACGCAGCAGATCAAGGAACAGATTTCCAAATTCAAGGAAATCTTCCGCGACCATCCCCTTGCACCGGACAGTTTCGACGCTGCGCGCGACGATGCCTTGCCCCTGCGCTCCGAGTTATTCAGCGCCATGCAGATGGCCGCCCATGGCAAGCACGTGGCCGCCGGCCATGCGGTGGGACGGCACCATGGCCGCGACCGCCTGCTGGCGCGCCTGGCCGACAATGCAGCCCTGATCACGGCCACCGTCAACGAGCTGACGGCCACGGTGAAAAGCGGGCGGCAGGTCACGCCCGCCTCGGAATGGCTGCTGGATAATTTTTACCTGATCGAAGAGCAGATCCGCACCACGCGGCGCCATTTGCCGAAGAACTACAGCAAGGAACTGCCACGGCTGACCTCCGGCGTGGACGCGGGCTGTCCGCGCGTGTATAAAATTGCGCTGGAAATCATTTCGCATGGCGATGGCCGGGTCGACCTGGAAAACCTGTGCCATTTCATCGAGGCTTACCAGGATGTCGCCACGCTCACGCTGGGTGAACTGTGGGCCGTGCCCATCATGCTGCGCCTGGCCCTGATCGAAAACCTGCGCCGCGTCGCCGCGCGCGTGGCCGACGACCGCATGCAGCGCGACCTGGCCAATACCTGGGCCGACCAGATGACGGACATCGCCGAGCGCAATCCCAGCGGCTTGATCTTGCTGGTGGCCGACATGGCCCGCTCGAATCCGCCCATGACCAGCGCCTTCGTGGCCGAATTGTCGCGCCGCCTGCAGGGACAAAGTTCGTCGCTGACCCTGGCCCTGTCGTGGCTGACGCACAAGCTGGCCGAATCGGGTCTCACCATCGAGCAGCAGATCCAGTCCGAGATCGGGCAGCAGGCGGCCGACCAGGTATCGATCGCCAACAGCATCGGCAGCCTGCGTTTTCTGGGCACCATGGATTGGCAGGAATTCGTCGAGACCATGAGCGTCGTCGAGCAGACCTTGCGCCTGGACCCGGCCGGCACCTATGGCTTGATGGATTTCGCCACGCGCGACAGCTATCGCCACGTCATCGAGCGCATCGCCAGGCGCAGCGCGCGCAGCGAAGTGGAAGTGGCCGAGATGGTGGTGCAACTGGCGCACACGCACGGCAACGGCAATGATGCGCGCTGCGGCCATATCGGCTTTTACCTGGTGGGGCGCGGCGTGCTGGTGCTGGAAAAACAGGCCGGCGCGAAGCTGCCTTTCATCGAAGCGCTGCAGCATACGGCGCGCGCCGCACCGCTGGCCGTCTACCTGGGCGCGATCTGCTTCCTGACGCTGGCGACGAGCGCGCTGCTGCTCGAGCGCGCCGTGCGCCATGGCGTGCAGGGCTGGCCCCTGGCAGCGCTGGGCGCGCTGGCGCTGCTGGGCAGCAGCCAGCTGGCCGTGGCCGTGGTGAACTGGCTGGCGACCCTGATGACGTCGCCGCACCCGCTGCCGCGCATGGATTACCAGGCCGGCATTCCATCGGATGCGCGCGGCATCGTCGTGGTGCCGACCCTGATTTACAGCGAGGACAACGTGGCGGCCCTGTGCGAGGCGCTGGAAGTGCGCTACCTGGCCAACCGCGACCCGAACCTGCGTTTCTGCCTGCTGACGGACTTTGTCGACGCGGAAGCGCAAACGATGCCCGGCGACGGCGCCTTGCTGCGCCAGGCGCAGGAGACCATTCGCGGCTTGAACGAGAAATACCGCGTGGAGGGCGACGCAGTCAAGGAGAATGGCGACCCGGCCGACGCCGAAGCGCTGGGCCAGGTGGATCCGTTCCTGCTGCTGCACCGTCCGCGCCTGTGGAATTCGCAGCAGAATGCGTGGATGGGGCAGGAGCGCAAGCGCGGCAAACTGTCCGATTTGCACGCGTTTTTGCGCGGCGGCGCGCGCGACAAATTCTCGCTGGTGGAAGGCGATTTGCGCGGCCTGCGCACGATCAAGTACGTGATCACGCTCGACACGGATACGCAGCTGCCGCGTGACGCGGCGCGCGAATTCATCGCCACCATGATGCACCCGTTGAACCGCCCCGTGCTGGATGCAGCCGGCACACGCGTGGTGGCCGGCTACGGCATCCTGCAGCCGCGCGTGGCCGTGGCGCTGCCCAGCGCAAACGCTTCACGCTACGAGCTGCTGTGCGGCGGTGAACCGGGCATCGACCCCTACACGCGCACCGTGTCCGACCTGTACCAGGATGTGTTTTACGAGGGCTCCTTCATCGGCAAGGGCATCTACGATCTCGATATGTTCGAGCGCGTGCTGGGGCAACGCCTGCCCGACAATAAAATCCTCAGCCACGATTTATTGGAGGGCTGCTACCTGCGCGCCGGCTTGCTCAGCGACTCGCAGCTGTACGAGGAATACCCGGCCCGCTATGACGCCGACGTGAGCCGGCGCCAGCGCTGGATCCGCGGCGACTGGCAGCTGGTCGGCTGGCTGCTGGGCCGGGTGCCGGGACGCGCCGGCAAGCGCGAACGCAATCCCCTGTCGATGCTGTCGCGCTGGAAGCTGTTCGACAATCTGCGCCGCAGTGTCGTCGCGCCGGCCACCACCTTGTCGCTGCTGCTGGTGTGGGGCTTTTTGCCGCACGTGGCATTCTGGAGCGCGGCCGTGCTGGCCATCATCTTCTTGCCGCCCGTCTTTTCGGCCCTGTACGATTTGCTGCGCAAACCACGCGACACCCTGTGGCGCCAGCATCTGGCCGCCTTCGAGCGGCGCTGCGGTGTGCAGTTTTCACATGCCATGCTGACCCTCGTCTTCCTGCCGTACGAAGCGTGGATCAGCCTGGACGCCATCGTGCGCACCCTGTGGCGCCTGGGCGTGTCGCACAAGCACTTGCTCGACTGGCGCGCCTCGAACCTGCATGTATCGTCAGGTTCGCAGGCCGACAGCTGGCGCGCCATGTGGTGTTCGCCCGCGCTGGCGCTGGCCACCTTTGCCGCCTTGCTGACCTGGCGTCCGGCAGCCTTGCCGGCCGCCGCCGTGGTACTGCTGCTCTGGCTGGCCGCGCCCGCCATCGCCTGGTGGATCAGCCGCCCCATCGAGCGGGCCGTGGCGCGCCTGTCGGCCGAGCAGGGACGTTTTTTGCATGGCGTGGCGCGCAAGACCTGGGCCTATTTCGATACCTTCGTCGGGCCCGATGACCACTGGCTGCCGCCCGATAACATGCAGGAGCATCCGAACCTGGTGGTAGCGCACCGCACCTCGCCGACGAATATCGGCCTGGCCCTGCTGGCCAACCTGACGGCCTACGATTTTGGCTATCTCACCCTGGGCCAGTTGATCGAACGCAGCCGCGCCACCCTGCACAGCATGGGCGAGCTGGAACGCTTTCAGGGCCATTTCTATAACTGGTACGACACGCAGACCCTGAAGGCGCTGCAACCGATGTACATCTCGACGGTCGACAGCGGCAACCTGGCCGGTCATCTGCTGACCTTGCAGCCGGGCCTGGTGGAACTGTACGACGCTCCCATCATCGGTGCGCAGGTGGTGCAGGGCATCCGCACGACGGCGCAGGTGCTGCAGGAATTCATCGCGGCCGAAGGCGAGGGCAAGGCCATGCGCGAGAGCATGAGCCTGCTGCAGATGCCAGCCGCGCCAGCCAGCCTGCACGAATGGCATGCCTATCTGAGTGCCGCGAATGGCGCGGCCGACGTGTTGTTGTCGCTGACCTTGCAAAGCGAGGATGGCGAGCTGTCCATGTGGAGCGGCGCGCTGGCGCGCCAGTGCCGCGCGGCGCTGGCCGAGCTGCTGCAACTGGCGCCGTGGGCGGCGCAGGCGGACCTCGATGCGGCGTGGCTGCGCGTGCCGACCCTGCGCGAACTGGCCAACCTGGAAATGCCGGAAGGCACGCCGCTGGAGCTGGCCGCCTTGCTGGAACAGGGCCGTGAACAGGCGGGCCGCCACATGCGCGACATCGCCCATGCGGCAGGCCAGGCACGCAACTTCGCGCAGATCGAATATGCGTTCCTGTACAACCCGTCGACCAAACTGCTGGCCATCGGCTACAACGTCAGCGAACGGCGGCTCGACCCCAGCTACTACGACTTGCTCGCTTCCGAAGTGCGCCTGGCCAGCTTCATCGCCATCGCCCAGGGCCAGTTGCCGCAGGAGCACTGGTTCGCGCTGGGCCGCCAGCTGTGCATGGTGGCTGGCCAGCCCGTGCTGCTGTCGTGGAGCGGCTCGATGTTCGAGTACCTGATGCCGCTCCTGGTGATGCCGAACTACCCGAATACATTACTTGACCAGACCTACCACTCCGTCATCGAGGCGCAGATCGACTATGGCCGCCAGCGCGACGTGCCATGGGGGATTTCCGAATCCGGCTACAACACGGTCGACGCCAGCTTGAATTACCAGTACCGCGCCTTTGGCGTGCCGGGACTGGGCCTGAAGCGGGGCCTGGCCGACGACCTGGTGGTGGCGCCGTACGCCAGCATGATGGGTTTGATGGTGCAGCCGGAAGCGTCGTGCCAGAACCTGCAGCGCATGCAGGCGGCCGGCTACATGGGCCGCTACGGTTTTTTTGAGGCCATCGATTTCACTACCGCGCGCCTGCCGCGCGGGCAGACCAGCGCCGTCATCCGCTCCTTCATGGTGCATCACCAGGGCATGGGATTTTTGGCCCTCAGCTACCTGCTGCACGACCGCCCGATGCAGCGCCGTTTCGAGTCCGATCCGCTGCTGCAATCGGCCTTGCTGGTGCTGCAGGAACGCACGCCGCAGGCAGGCGCGTTTTACTCGAATACGGCCGAACTGGCGGTGCTGCGCAGCGGCGCGTCTGAACAGGCCATGCCGATGCGCATCCTCACGCAGGCCAACAGCGCCGTGCCGGAAACGCAGTTGCTGTCGAATGGCCGCTACCACGTCATGGTGAGCAATGCGGGCGGCAGCTACAGCCGCTGGAAAGACCTGTCCGTGACGCGCTGGCGCGAAGACAGCACGCGCGATAACTGGGGCAATTTCTGCTATCTGCGCGACCTCGACGACGGTGCCGTCTGGTCCACCACGTACCAGCCAACGTTGGTGGAACCGAAGAAATACGAAGTGATTTTCTCGGAAGGACGGGCCGAGTTCCGCCGTGCCGACCATGGCCTGGACCTGTACACGGAAATCGTCGTCTCGCCCGAGGACGATATTGAGATTCGCCGCACGCGCATCAGCAATAATTCGAACCGCCAGCGGCGCATCGAGATCACCAGCTTTGCCGAAGTGGTGATGGCGCCGGCGGCGGCCGATGCGGCTCATCCCGCGTTCAGCAAGTTGTTCGTGCAGACGGAAATCCTCGCGCATGAAAATGCGATCCTTTGCACGCGGCGGCCCCGCTCGAAGGACGAGCAGATGCCGTGGCTGCTGCATGTGATGACCGTGCACGACATCGAGCGCTACGAAGTATCGTTCGAGACGGACCGCGCGCGCTTCATCGGTCGCGGCAACACGGCGCAACTGCCGCAGGCGCTGCAGGAAAATGGCCCGCTCAGCGGCGGCCACGGCTCCGTGCTCGACCCCATCGTGGCCATCCGCTACGTCATCACGCTGGAACCCGACCAGGCCGTGACGGTCGACAGCGTGACCGGCATGGTGGAACAGCGCGAGGCGGCGCTGCACCTGATTGACAAATACCAGGACCGCCACCTGGCCGACCGCGTGTTTGAACTGGCCTGGACGCACAGCCAGGTGGTGCTGCGCCAACTCAATGCCAGTGAAGCGGACGCGCAGCTGTATGCGCGCCTGGCCAATGCCGTGATCTATCCGAACGCGGCCCTGCGCGCCGAAGCCAGCATCCTGATCAAGAACCAGCGCGGCCAGTCCGGCCTGTGGGCGTATGCCATCTCGGGCGACCTGCCCATCGTGCTGCTGCAGATACGCGACGTAGCCAATATCGAGCTGGCGCGCCAGATGGTGCAAGCGCATGCCTACTGGCGCCTGAAGGGGCTGGTGGTGGACCTGGTGATCTGGTATGAGGACCAGTCGGGCTACCGCCAACTGCTGCACGACCAGATCATGGGCCTGATCGCCTCGGGCATCGATGCGCAGGCGATCGATCGCCCGGGCGGCATCTTCGTGCGCCTGGCCGAGCAGATTGCCAATGAAGACCGCATCTTGCTGCAATCGGTAGCGCGCGCCATCATCAGCGACTTGCGCGGCACCCTGGCCGAGCAGGTCAAGCGCCCGCCCAGCCCCGCGCTGCGCATGCCGCCGCTGTTGCAGGACCCGGCCCGCGAACATGGCGGCGTGCCGCACCGGGCGCAGGCGCGCGAACTTATCCTGGAAAATGGCCTGGGCGGCTTTACGCCCGACGGGCGCGAATACGTGATCACCACAGGCGAAGGTCAACAGACGCCGGCGCCATGGTCGAACGTACTGGCCAATGCGCAATTCGGCACGGTGGTGTCGGAAGCCGGCCAGGCGTATACCTGGAGCGAGAATGCGCATGAATTCCGCCTCACGCCATGGCAGAACGACCCCGTGTCCGACCTGTCGGGAGAAGCGTTTTATGTGCGCGACGAGCAAACGGGCCAGTTCTGGTCGCCCTCGTCCCTGCCCGCGCGCGGCAGCGGCGACTACGTGACGCGCCACGGCTTCGGCTACAGCGTGTTTGAACACAGCGAGGGCGGCATCGCCACGGAACTGTGCACTTATGTGGCGCTCGATGCGGCCGTCAAGTATTCGGTGATCAAGGTGCGCAACGACAGCGGCGTGCCGCGCCGCCTGTCCGTCACCGGTTATGTGGAATGGGTGATGGCCGACCTGCGCGCCAAATCCGGCATGCACGTGGCCACCGAGGTCGACACGATCAGCGGTGCCCTGTTTGCGCGCAATAACTACAACACGGAGTTTTCGGGCCGGGTCGGTTTCTTCAATACGGACGCCAGCATCCGTTCGATTACCTGCGACCGCAATGAATTCATCGGTCGCAATGGCAGCCTGGCGCAGCCGGCCGCCTTGCGCCGCGTGCGCCTGTCCGGCAAGGCGGGCACGGGATTGGATCCGTGCGCGGCGATCCAGGTACCGTTCGAGCTGCAGCCGGGGCAGGAGCGCGAAATCGTCTTCCTGCTCGGCGTGGGCGGGCGCCGCAATGCCGACGCCAGCACCATGGTGCAGCGCCATGCGGGCAAGGATGCGGCCCGCATGGCGCTCAATGCGGTACGCGCGCACTGGGAAAGCACCCTGGGCGCCGTGCGCATCGAGACGCCCGATCCGTCGCTGGACGTGATCGCCAATGGCTGGCTGATGTACCAGACCATCGCCTGCCGCCTGTGGGCGCGCAGCGGCTACTACCAGTCGGGCGGCGCGTATGGTTTCCGCGACCAGCTGCAAGACGCGATGGCGATGATCCACACGGCGCCGCAACTGTTGCGCGGCCATTTGCTGCTGTGCGCGGCACACCAGTTTGTCGAAGGCGACGTACAGCATTGGTGGCATCCGCCATCGGACCGGGGCGTACGCACGCACTGCTCCGACGATTACCTGTGGTTGCCGCTGGCCGCTTGCCGCTATGTGATCGCTACCGGCGACGTCAATGTGCTGTCCGAAGTGGTGCCCTTCATCGAGGGACGGGCCGTCAAGCCTGATGAGGATTCGTATTACGATCTGCCCGTGCGTTCGGGCGAGTCGGCGGACCTGTACGAGCACTGCGTGCGCGCCATCCGCAATGGGCTGCGCCTGGGCGTGCACGGCTTGCCTCTGATGGGCTCCTGCGACTGGAATGACGGCATGGACAAGGTGGGCGAGCATGGCAAGGGCGAGAGCGTCTGGCTGGCCTTCTTCCTGTACGAAGTGCTGCAGCGCTTCGCCGAGGTGGCCATGCTGCGCGGCGATGCGGCGTTTGCCCAGTACTGCCGCGACGAAGCCGTCAAGCTGGCGGCCAACGTCGAGGAACACGCGTGGGATGGCGAGTGGTACCGGCGCGCCTACTTCGACGACGGCACGCCCTTGGGTTCGCACACGAACGAGGAATGCCAGATCGATTCGATTTCGCAAAGCTGGGGTGTGCTGTCGGGCGCGGCCAACAAGGAGCGTGTCGCCGGTGCCATGCGCCAGGTCGATGCGCGCCTGGTGCGCCGTGACTCTGGAGTGATCCAGCTGCTCGATCCGCCGTTCGACAAATCCGATCTCAACCCCGGCTATATCCGTGGCTATGTGCCGGGTGTGCGCGAGAACGGCGGCCAGTACACGCATGCGGCCATCTGGACGGCGATGGCGTTTGCCCACATGGGCGATGGCGAAAAGGCGTGGGAACTGCTGCGCATGATCAATCCCGTGCGCCATGGCGTCGACGCGCAGGCCGTGGCGCGCTACAAGGTGGAACCGTACGTGGTGACAGCCGACGTGTATGCCGTGGCGCCGCACGTGGGACGGGGCGGCTGGAGCTGGTACACGGGATCGTCGGGCTGGTTGTACCGGCTGATCGTCGAATCCCTGCTCGGCTTGACGCGCGAAGCGAACGTGCTGCGCATGGCTCCGGCCATGCCGGCCGAGTGGGACAGCTTCAAGCTGCATTACCGTTTCGGCGCCAGCAACTATGCCATCACGGTGGTGCGGGCGCAGGGGCGGCCTGCGGGACTGTCGCTCGATGGCGTGGCGCAGGAGGGCAACAGCATCGCCCTGCGCGACGAGGGCCGCGAGTATGCGGTGCTATTGCTGGTGTAAATCTGGCGCCGGGTCTTGCCACGTAGCGTGTTCGGGCCGGCGCCGGCCAGCCAGCAGGATCAGACCGGCGCCGAACAGCAGCAGGTCGCGCGTGCGTACTTCGGGTTCGGATTGCGATGCCGTTGGATGATTCGCGGGTTTCGCCATGGCGGCGTGGGGCAGGTAGGCGCAGGCGGCCAGGCACAGCGCCGCCATGTTTCCATTCAAATACATACATTCCTCAAGAAAGCGGCGTCGCCACCAGGTGGCACCGCGCCAGTGTTCATGTCGACGAAATTGTAATTGTAGACATGAACATTGTAAATGAGAAATTATTTAAGCTATATCAGAAGCCCAGGGCCGCGCCCGCGCCCAGCAGGGTGGCCACGCCCAGCACGGCAAAGACCAGCGCGGCGATGCCGTGTACTAGGCGCAGCGACACGCGGTTGGCGATCCTGTCGCCCAGGTAGACGGCCGGCACGTTGGCCAGCATCATGCCGAAGGTGGTGCCCAGCACGACGGAGACGATATCGTGGTAGCGCGCCGCCAGCGCCACCGTGGCCACCTGCGTCTTGTCTCCCATTTCCGCCATGAAGAAGGCGATCAGGGTGGTCAGGAATACGCCGTACCTGGCCAGTTTCGTTTCGTCTTCATCGAGCTTGTCGGGGATCAGGGTCCAGGCGGCCATGGCCAAGAAGGAGACGCCCAGTACCCAGCGCAGCACGTCGGGCCCCAGCATGCTGGTGATCCAGGCGCCGACGGCGGCGGCAAACGCGTGATTGGCGATGGTGGCGACGAAAATTGCCAGCACGATGGGCAGAGGCTTGCGGAATTTGGCGGCCAGCAGAAAGGCCAGGAGTTGGGTTTTGTCGCCGATTTCAGCGAGACCGACGATGCCGGTGGAGATGAGGAATGCTTCCATGAGAGTGCAAGAGGTACGCGGGCCGGACGAATTAACCAATGATCCACGGGCGACTCCGGCCCATGCGGCCGCCCTGGATCAATGGTCTCGTCAAGTTCTGCAACCACCTGCACCATGGCCTGCGGGCCAATCATGTTGATACAGGTTCCCGCGGCAGGACCGCAGGACGACTACTCCCCAATGTTCGAGGCGCATGATACGCCAATGCCGGCGTCGGCGCCAGTACCGCCGGGGAGGGACACGGCCTGGTGTGTGGGAGTTCGACAACAATGATCGATTTGCAAACAGACTCGACATAGAATGCAGTCTGTCCACGACTCCCAGATGGAATGCGCCATGCCGGTCCTTGTCCGCTTGCTTGCCTTGTGTTTGACCTTGTTGGCCCCCTTTCCCGGCCTGTGCGCCGCCGCGTCCTTCGACGACAAGTTCCGCCAGCTCGAAGAACTGCTGCCCACACCGAACAGCTACCGCACCGCATCGGGTGCGCCGGGCCACGCCTACTGGCAGCAGCGTGCCGATTACGTGATCCGCGCCACGCTCGATGAAGCACGGCGCGCCATCACGGCCAGCGAACAGATCACTTACCACAACCGCTCGCCCGACAGTCTCGCGTATCTGTGGCTGCAGCTGGAGCAGAATGGCTTGCGCCAGGATGCCGACCAGCGCCGCGTATTGAGCGCCCCCTCGCGCCAGGCATGGCTGAGCGGCAACGAAGAGGACGCGCTGAAATTCGAGGACCTGCGCGCCATCCATGCGGGCCGCGAATTTGACGGCGGCTTCAAGCTCACCGCCGTGAAGGCGGCCAGCGGCAAGCCGCTGCCGCATGTCGTCAACCAGACCATGCTGCGCATCGATCTGCCGGTGGCGCTGGCGCCCGGCCAGAGCATCACGTTCAACATCGACTGGTCGTATCAGATCAATGACCAGAAGGTGCTGGTTGAGCGCTCCGGCTATGAATATTTTGAAGACGACAAGAACACGATTTTCCAGATCGCGCAGTGGTTCCCCCGCATGGCCGCGTATTACGACGCCGTCGGCTGGCAGCACAAGCAGTTCCTCGGCTCCGGTGAATTCACCCTGGAGTTTGGCGACTACGAGCTATACCTGACGGTGCCGGGTGACCACGTGGTGGCGGCCACGGGCGAGCTGCAAAATCCTGCCAGCGTGTTGAGCGCGGCGCAGCGCGAGCGGCTGGCGCGGGCGAAGAACAGCAATACACCGCTGCTGGTGATCACGCCCGCCGAGGCGCTGGCGGCGGAAAAGGGCCGGGCGGCGGGGATGAAAACCTGGCACTTCAAGGCGGCCAATGTGCGTGACGTGGCGTGGGCGTCGAGCCGCAAGTTCATCTGGGATGCGCAGGGACTCGATAGCGGCGGCAAGCGCGTGATGGCCATGTCCTACTATCCGAACGAGGGCAACCCGCTGTGGCAGCAGTACAGCACGCGTGCCGTCGTGCACGCCATCGAGCAGTACAACAAGTACAGTTTCGACTATCCGTATCCGAACGCGATTTCCGTCAATGGCGCCGTGGGCGGCATGGAGTACCCGATGATTGCGTTCAATGGCGGGCGCCCCGTGAAGGACAAGAAGACGGGAGAACGCACGTATTCGAAGACGGCCAAATATGACCTGATCGGCGTGATCATCCACGAAGTGGGCCACAACTATTTTCCCATGATCGTCAACTCCGACGAGCGCCAGTGGACGTGGATGGACGAGGGCCTCAATTCCTTCCTGCAGTATCTGGCCGAGCAGGCGTGGGAAGAGCATTTCCCCTCCTGGAATGGCGAGCCGCGCAAGATCGTCGACTATATGCGCAGCCAGAACCAGGTGCCCATCATGACCAATTCCGAGTCCTTGCTGCAGTTCACGGCGAACGCCTACGACAAGCCCGCTACGGCGCTCAACATCCTGCGCGAGACCATCCTCGGGCGTGAACTGTTCGACTTCGCCTTCAAGCAGTATGCCTTGCGCTGGAAGTTCAAGCGGCCCACGCCGGCCGACTTTTTCCGCACCATGGAAGACGCTTCCGGCACGGACCTTGATTGGTTCTGGCGCGGCTGGTTTTATACCACCGACGCGGTCGACATCAGCATCGACGGCATCAGCGAATATGGCGTGAGCACGAAGAATCCGGAAGTCGAGAAAGCGTGGAAGAAGGCGCAGAAGGCGGCGCAGCCCATCTCGATCTCGGACCAGCGCAACAAGGCGCTGCCGAAGAAGGTCGATGTCGATCCGGCGCTGAAGGATTTCTATAACCAGCACGATGAATTCATGGTCACCAACAAGGACCGCAACAGCTATGCGGAAGAGCAGGAAGCGCTGGAGCCATGGGAGAGAAAGCTGCTGGAACAGCGCAACATGGGCAAGCATCTGTACCTGGTCGATTTTTCGAATCTGGGCGGCCTGGTGATGCCGCTGATCCTGGAAATCGAACTCAAAAGTGGCAAGAAGATCATCGAGCGCGTGCCGGCCGAAGTGTGGCGCTATGCGCCGCACAAGATCAGCAAAGTGATCATCACGGACGAGCCGATGGTAAGCCTGGTGCAGGACCCGTACTGGGAGACGGCCGATATCGATACCAGCAACAATGCCTGGCCGAGAAAAATCACGCCATCGCGCCTGGAACTGTTCAAGCTGGACCGCGACAAGAACAACCTGATGAAGGATTTTAATACGCCGCTGAAGGCGCCCGAGGCCAAGGCCGAGACGAAGTAGGGATGCAGCGCCGGCCAGTCCGGCGCTTTTTTTCTGCCGGCCTGCGCCGGAAGTGCTATTCTGCGCGACGCCTCGGCGCACACGGACCGGGGCTTTCGCAAATCATTCAAAAGACGACCATGCAAACTTTGACCTTCTTGCGCGCGCTGGGCTGTGCGCTACTTTGCCAGGTAACTCTGGCCGCGCACGCCGACCCCCTCAGCTACGCGCGCTATGACCAGGTGCGCACGCGCGACCTGCAGCTGGACCTGAAAGCCGATTTCAAGCAAAAGACCCTCTCCGGCTATGCCGAGCTGTCCTTGAACTGGATCGATCCGGCGGCGCGCACCCTGGTGCTCGATACGCGCGATTTGTCGATCGCGAAGGTGCAGGTACAGGACAAGCGCGGCGCATGGCAGATGGCGCCGTACCAGCTGGACAAGGCCGATCCGGAAAAGGGCCAGGCGCTGCGCATCACCACCACCGGCCAGCCGGGCAAAGTGCGCGTCTACTATCACACGGCCCCCAACGCCATTGCGCTGCAGTGGCTCACGCCGCAGCAAACCATGTCGGGCAAGCTGCCTTTTATGTTCAGCCAGTCGCAAAGCATCAATGCCCGCTCGTGGGTGCCGTCGCAGGATACGCCGGCCGTGCGCTTTACCTATGGCGCGCGCATCGAGGCGCCAAGCGGCATGCGCGTCGTGATGAGCGCCGAGAATGACGAAAAGGCGACGGGCAAGGGCGGCTGGAAATTCAGGATGCCGGAGCCGATTCCCTCGTACCTGCTGGCGATCGCCATCGGCGAACTGGAAGTGCGCAAACTCGGCCCCCGCTCCGCCGTGTATGCCGAACCACCGCGCATCAAGGCGGCCGAATACGAGCTGGCCGACACGGAAAAGATGATACAGGCGGCCGAAGCGCTGTACGGTCCGTATGGATGGGGCCGCTACGACATGATCGTGCTGCCGCCATCGTTCCCTTACGGCGGCATGGAAAACCCGCGCCTGACCTTCCTCACGCCGACCATGATCGCGGGCGACCGCAGCCTGGTCGACCTGATCGCGCATGAACTGGCCCACTCGTGGTCGGGCAACCTGGTCACTAACGCCTCGTGGAAGCACATGTGGCTCAACGAAGGATTCACTACCTATGTCACCACGCGCATCGTCGAGCAGCTGTATGGCAGCGAAGTGGCGCAGATGGGCGTGCAGGTGGACCAGGAAGAACTGGCCGCTGCGATCCGCGAATTGCCGGCCGCGAAAACGGCGCTGATCACGCGCGATGCGGATGCCAATCCCGCTGAAACGTACACGGACGACGGCATCATCTACCCGAAAGGCGCCTGGTTCCTGGCCACCATGGAGCGCCGTGCCGGCCGTGCCGTGTTCGACCCCTTCCTGCGCGGCTGGTTCGACCAGCACGCGTTCCAGAGCGTGACGACGGAGCAGTTCATCGCCTACCTGCGCAAGAACCTGCTGGCGCAGCATCCGGACGTCATGCCGGAAGCGGAACTCGATGAATGGCTGTATGGCACGGGCGTGCCGGCCAGCGCGCAACGCGTCGTCTCGCCGCGCCTGGCGCTGCTCGACCAGCACCGCGACGCCTGGCTCAAGGGCGAGCTGGCCAGCAAGGATCTGGGCATGGACAAGTGGATCGCCATCGAATCGATGCACTTCCTGAACGACATCAACAACAAGGCCAGCGCGGCGCAATTGCGTGAGCTGGACCAGGTCTACGGCGTGGGCAAGAGCGGCAACAATGAAGTCGCTTACCGCTTCTACCTGGCATCCGTGAACGCCGGCTACGATGTGCGCCAGCCCTTGCAGGCATTCCTGATGAGCGTGGGCCGCCAGAAGTTCGTCGTGCCCCTGTACAGCGCCTTGATGAAGACGCCGCAAGGCCATGCCTGGGCCAAGGACGTGTATGCGCAGGCGCGTGAACGCTACCACCCTGTGACGCAGGAAAGCGTCGATAAATTGATGGCCGCGCAAGCGCATTGAACCTTATTTGGACATCCTGACCATGCATACCATGAACCGTCTTGCCGCCGCCATCGTGCTGGCTTTTTCCGGTATCACTGTGCCGGCGCTGGCTTTTGACGCCGCACCCGTCGTTGCCGCTGCTTTGGTCCCGGCGCCCGCCTTCGATCTTGACCGCGACGTCGCCACCGCCCTGAAAGTGTTCGACGTGCCGGGCATGGCGATCGCCATCGTCAAGGATGGCAAGGTCATTACCGCCAAGGGCTTTGGCGTACGCAAGCTGGGCGAACCGGCGACCGTCGATGCGCAGACCCTGTTCGAAGTGGCATCGAACTCGAAAGGCTTCACGGCCGCTGCGCTGGCCATGCTGGTCGACGATGGCAAGCTGGCTTGGGACGATCCCGTCACCAAGCACCTGCCCGGCTTCCAGATGCACGATTCCTACGTGACGGGCGCCATGACCGTGCGCGACCTGCTGACGCACCGCAGTGGCCTGGGCCTGGGCGCGGGCGACTTGCTGTGGTGGCCGACTACTACGTTCAGCACCGACGAGATCATCGAGAAGCTGCGCTACATCCGTCCGGCCACGAGTTTTCGCAACAGCTATGCCTACGATAGCCTGCTGTATATCGTGGCCGGCAAGATCATCGCCGACAAGGCGGGGAAAAGCTGGGGCGAGGCCATGCATGAGCGCATCCTGGCGCCGCTGGGCATGACGGGCACCACCACCAGCCTGGCCGAGAACGTTGGTAATCCCGACGTCGCCAGCGCGCACAGCAAGATTGACGGCAAGATCGCCGCCGTTAAATCCATGCCCGTGCCGAACGCCGTGGGCGCCGTCGGCATCAACACGAATGCGGAAGATATCGCCAAGTGGATGATGGTACTGCTCGACGAAGGCAAGATCGCCGGTGTGAAGGACAAGGATGGCAAGGATGCGCGCCTGTTCAGCGAAAAGCAGGGCCGCGAAATGTGGACGGCGCAAACGCCGATCAAGATTGCCGAGCCGAAGCCAGAGCTGGCCGCCACGAAACCGAACTTCAGCGCATATGGCCTGGGCTTCCAGCTGCGCGACTACAAGGGCATGAAGGTCGCCATGCACGGCGGCGCGCTGCAGGGATTTTATTCGCGCGTGGTGATGGTGCCGGAAGCCAAGCTGGGCGTGGCCATTCTCACGAATGCGGAAAATGGCGGTTCCATGACGGCGCTGCAATGGCGCATCCTCGACCATTACCTGCAGGCGGCGCCGTCGGACTGGCTGGCGCTGGTGGCCAAGGTGGAGCAGGACCAGCATGCCGAGGAAGTGAAAAAGCAGGGCAAGGCGTCGAGCGCGCGCGCGGCGAAATCGCAGCCATCGCTGCCGCTGGCGGCGTACGACGGCGAGTACGAGGATGCCTGGTATGGCAAGGTCGTGATCAAGCCGGAGGGGAAAAAGCACATCCTCAGCTTTACGCGCACGCCTGACCTGACGGGTGTGCTGGAACACTGGCAGCACGACACCTTCATCGTGCGCTGGAAAGAGCGTAATTTCAACGCCGATGCCTACGTGACGTTCTCGCTCAATCCCGATGGCAGCATCGACCGGGTAAAAATGGCGCCGGTATCGGCCGAGACGGATTTCAGCTACGACTTCCAGGATCTGAACCTGGCGCCGGTGAAACCGAAGGAAGTGAAGAAATAAGATGGTAGGTCGGGTTAGCGCGCAGCGCGTAACCCGACGCCATCACCGGCGCCAACGATGTTGTCGGATTACGCGCGGCGTTGCCGCGCTAAGCCGACCTACTTGACGAACTTCAGGGTCATGCGGTCGCTCTCGCCAATGGCCGTGTACTTGGCCCGATCGACATCCTTGTTGGCGTAGGTGGGCGGCAAGGCCCAGACGCCGCCCTGATGGTCCGCCGTGTCTTTCGGATTGGCGTTGACGTCGGACTTGGCCGCCAGCTTGAAGCCTGCGCCTTCGGCCAGCTTGATCAAATATGCTTCGTGCATGTAGCCGCTGCTGGCCGTGGCATCCTGTGCCTTGTTCGCTGGCAGGCGGTGCTCGACGACGCCGAATACGCCGCCTGGTTTCAGGCTGTCATACACTTCCTTGAACAGGGTTTTCATGCCTGCTTCGCCGATGGGTATCCAGTTGTGGATATTGCGGAAGGTGAGCACCATGTCGGCCGTGCCCTTGGGCGCGATGCGGTAAGTGGTGGGCGGCGCGAAGGCGCCGAGTTCCACCTTGCCGAAAGCGGCTGGATTGGCGTCGAGTTTTTGCTGGAAGCGCGCCGCGCCGCGGCGTGCGCCTTCGCTGGCCGATTGCGGATCGTTGCCGGCGGTGATCAGCTTGCCGTTGTCGCGCAGGTAGGGCGCCAGGATCTCCGTGTACCAGCCGCCACCAGGCGCCAGTTCGACCACCGTCATGCCCGGCTTGATGCCGAAGAACGTCAGGGTTTCATATGGGTGGCGAGCGCTGTCGCGCAGCGCGTTGGCCGGCGTGCGCGCACTGCCGGCGATGGCCGCCTTCAGGGCCGCGTCGCCCGCATCGGCGGCCAGTGCCGCACCGCTGCCGCCACAGGCCAGCATGACCGTCAGGGCCGCAGCCAGGGATACTCGCTTCATCATCATATGCTCCATGCGTGATTAGATCGGTTGGTCAATTGGTGGCGATCGCCATCAACGCCGATCATCGGCCAAGCACGCCAGGCGGTCAAGCAGATTCCGTACCCCATGCGGTGGCATATGCGGGCATGTCGCTGGTGTTGAGCGCATCGGCGATGGCCGCGCCACGGCCGTGTGTAAACGGCAGTTCGCCCGTCCACACGACGTGCGCCATGTCGCCCGCGTCGTCGAGCGGGCCGCCCTTGCGCTGCTTGACGGCGCATTCATCGAGCGCGATGCGCAGCACGGTGGTGGCCGCGTATTCCTTGGCGCTGCCGCCGCGCACCTGCGCCAGGCGTCCCGGCGCCAGCTTTTCCATCAGCGCATCCATGGCCGCATGCTGCTGGCCGATGTCGCTTACTTTTTCAAACTGCCCGTACACCATCGCCGAGCGGTAGTTCATCGTGTGATTGAAGGCGGAGCGCGCCAGCACCAGGCCGTCGAGATGGCTCACCGTCACGCACACGTCGGTGTCGTTGACGAGTTGCTTGAGCATGCGGCTGCCGTTCGAGCCATGGATGTACAGGTGGCCGTCGATGCGCCAGCAGGCGGTCGGGATGCAATGGCTGCCCTTGTCGTCGCGGAAGGCGATATGGCACAGGAAGGCGGCGTCGACGATGGCATACAGGGTGGCTTGCTCGTAGCTGGCCAGTTCGGCGACGCGGCGCACGCGGGTACGGGGACTGGGAGGCAGGGCGATAGCGGTCATGGTGGAAGTCCGGTTGGTTGAAGAAGCAGGCCGCACTATAATCGGCATCTGGCCCTGAAAAAAGATCCAGAACTGATAAATAATTTAGAGCCACAAGGAGGCGCATGGATTTTGCTTTGCTGCTCGATGCATTCGAGCGCACGCACCGCGAGCGGGGTTGGCCGCGCCAGCGCCTGCTGCATGAATGCCTGCGCGCGGCGATCCGCGGCGGGCAGCTGGCGCCCGGCACGCGGCTGGCCGCCACGCGCGTGCTGGCCGCGGAACTGGGACTGGCGCGCAATACCGTGCTGTACGCCTATGAGCAATTGGCCAGCGAAGGGTTTGTCTTGCCCGACCGGCGCGGCACCGTGGTCGCCGGCAGTGCTGGCGTGCCGATGGTATCGCCGGCGAGTGGCGGCCAGGATGGCTTGTCGCGCCGCGCCCGGCATTTGCGCGGCGTGGCAGGACAGGATGTGAATGCGGCGCTGGTGTTTCCCGCCGACGCCATGGGCGCGTTCGCGCCTGGCGTGCCGGCGCTCGACGAATTTCCGCTGGCGCAGTGGCGGCGCATGCTGGACCGCGCGTGGCGCGCGTTGACGCCGCGCCAGCTCAATTACGGCGACCCTGCCGGCGAGCCGCAGCTGCGCATGGCCATCGCCGAGCATTTGCGCGCCGCGCGCGGCGTCGTCTGCGATGCGGGCCAGGTGTTCATCACGGATGGCACGCAAAGCAGCCTTGATGTCTGCCTGCGCGCCTTTGCCGACCAGGGCGATACCTTATGGATCGAGCATCCCGGCTATGGCGGCGCGCTGGCGGCGGGCCGTGGCGCCGGCTTGCAGGTGACGGGTATTGCGGTGGACATGGATGGCATCGCGCCGACGGACGAGGACTGGCGCGAGACGCCGCCGCGCCTGATCTACACGACGCCATCGCACCAGTATCCGACGGGCAGCGTGCTCAGTCCCGCGCGCCGCATGGCGCTGCTCGAACGCGCGCGTGCCACAGGCGCCCTGATCATCGAAGACGATTATGACAGCGAATTTCGCCATGGCGGGCCACCGCTGGCGGCCATGCAGGGGCTGGTGGCGAACGCGCCCGTCGTGTACCTGGGTACCTTCAGCAAGACCATGTTTCCCGCCTTGCGCATCGCCTTTATCGTCGTGCCGGCTGCGCTGGCCGGGGCCTTCGCGCAGATGCAGGCGCAGGGCGCAGCACGGGGGCGCGTGGCGGAACAGCTGGCGCTGGCCGAGTTTCTGCGCAGCGGCCTGTTTGCGCGCCATGTGCGGCGCATGCGCCGCCTGTATTGCCAGCGCCGTGATGCCTTGAGCGAGGCATTGCAGCGCCATGCGTGTGGCGCTGCGGCCATCCATGGCGGCACGGCCGGCATGCACCTGGCGCTGCGTTTTCACGCTAGTGCATGGGATGACCTGGCTCTGAGCCGCCGCGCCGCGCAGGAGGGCATTGTGGCACTGGCGCTGTCGGCGCATGGCACGGGCGAGGGGGCGGGCTGGAACGGTTTCCTGCTCGGCTATGCGCAGGTGCCGGCCGAGAACATGGACGGCCTGGCACGCCGCCTGGGCGCGCTGCTAGCGCAAGCAGGCGCGGCTGGAAAGGTGAAGCGGGCACAATAGGGCCTTTGCCAGGCCGAGGAAGAGGACTGCCCATGATACTGAGCTGGAAAGCCCCTGTTTATTACAATGACAAACTCACCGGCTCCTACGACAAGGAACGTGGGTCGTATGAGACGGCTGGATCGAACTTCGACTACCTGGCCCTGCTGCAGGGTGCGCCTTTCCCGCCCGGCATGGACAAGCCCTTCGTGCATTTTGTCTGTCCGAGGGAACGGCTACTGAAATATGACTGCCTGTGGCTGCTCGGTGAGGTGCCGCTGGTCTCGGCCCGCCTGGCCGAGTTCCTCGCCGGCGCCGCCGGCCAGGACGTGGAATTGCTCGTCCCCGCCTGCATCATGGCGGGCGGTGAACCGGTGGAGCAGCCGTTTTACATCGTGAATGCGACGCAACACGTACAGGCCGTGGACCTCGGGCGTTCAATCGCGGAAAAGGATGACAAGGGCAACATCATCTACTTCACGAGCAGGTTTTTCCGCGCCGATGCAATGGCACCCAGGCAGATCGCCAGGGATGCGCAATCGGGCGACCTGTTGATTTCCAGCGAGCTTGCTGGCCTGATGAAGGCCGCACGCTTCAAGGGCGACAAGAAGCTGGGATTTTATCGCGCCGAAGGAAGATGGGAAGAGGTTCTTGAATGAGATCGCACGGGCACCGCGCCTGATGGGGGTTACTGTTGCTCCAGCATCCACTGCTTCAAGCCGTTGACCCAGTTCTTGGCGGGCAGGTTGAACTGCTTCTTGATGGTGGCGGCGCGTTCGTATAAATCGCTGAAATCGAGCGACGGCGATGTTTTGAAGGCCAGCACGACGATGTTTTCATCTTCCATTTCCGGCACCCAGACGACGGCGTCGAAGACCAGTTCCATCGCCTGCAAATTTTTGTCGTAGTTGGGAAAGTCGCCGAAGACATTCGTGCACATGATGCCGTCATCTGTCAGGCAGTCGAAGCAGGCTTGGTAGAACTCGGGCGTGTCCAGCACGGGGCCGCGCGCGTCCTCGTCGTACAGGTCCACTTGCAGCGCGTCGACCGTGCCATGGTTGGCAGGATCGAACACGAAGTCGAGCGCATTCATTTCACGCACATCGAGGCGTGCGTCGTTCGGCGGCAGCGCGAACTGGGCGCCGCAGATGGCGATCACGTTCGGATTGAGTTCGATGGCCGTGACCGAGGCGTCGGGGAAGCGGCGGTAGCTGAATTTGGTCAGCGCGGCGCTGCCCAGTCCCAGCTGCACGATGCGTTTGGGTTGCGTCTTGAACAGCATCCACATCATCATCATCTGCACGTATTCGAGCTCGATGGCGTCGGGCTTGTCCAGGCGCATGGCACCCTGCACCCACTTGGTACCCAGGTGCAGGTAGCGGATGCCGCGGTGTTCTGTGGTGGTGGCGGGCGGGTGGCCCGGGTGGCTGAATGCGGTATGGCTGATGGAGATAAAGTCGGTCGTCATGGCGCCAGTGTAGCAGCCGGCCGAAAAAAAAGACGCCGTAGCGTCTTTTGGGTGGTGCGCTCAAGCTTGCTTGCGGCGTCGTGCCAGGAAGCCCAGTATGCCCAGGCCGGCCAGCAACATGCCGTAGGTTTCCGGTTCAGGAACGGGGGCCAGGTTCAGGTTGAAGACGCCGCCATAGCTGCCGCCCTTGGTGTTGCCCATCACGGTGAGGACCAGCGGGCCATTGAACAGAATGCTCGTTGGCGCCAGGACTTCGCCCTGGGCATAGCCGAAGACGGTAGGCCCGCCAAAGCCCGTCAGGGCGATGCCGTTCAGGTCAGCACCGCTGAAGCTGATGGAGGAACTGTCCGAGCCCGTGACTGATAGGTTGGCCAGGAAGGCTTGCGCGGTGGAACCGAAGGTCGCATTGGGTGTGAACGTGAAGGTATCCGTGAAGTCGCCGAGCGGGCTGGGCACGGCGCTGAAGCCGCTGGTCCACAGATTGCCGGTGGTATTGACGAGGTTGACCACGTAGGCGGTGGCGTTGGCGCTACCGATGGAAGCAGCGCTGAGTACTGCCGCTGCGATGAGTGATTTTAGTTTCATGTTTATCCCCGCGAAAAAACGATTAATGTTTCAAAAAAAACCGTACCGCGTTGATAAATTATCGCCAAGACATTTCATTGTCAATCAGCTATTTTTATATCATTATGCAAACTTAAATAGCTTATTTCTAACACACGGGCATGGCGCTCGCGAAGTTGCAATATTAAAAACTCTAATTATCAATATTGCACCGAAAAATAATTGCGCAGTGTGTGATGAAAAAATCGTTACGCCAGTAACTAATTTCTGTCCAGCAAGGGAAGAATCAATGTCACCGCCAGGCCACCACCTTCGCGGTTGGCCAGCGTGATGCGCCCGCCATGCGCTTCGGCAATTTCGCGCGCCAAGGCCAGGCCAAGTCCTGTGCCGCTGCGCTTGGTGGAATAAAACGGCACCAGGGCATTTTCCAGCACGGCGCCGCTCATGCCCGGCCCCCGGTCGCGCACTTCGATGCGCAGCTGCCCATGCGCCTGGCTGACGCGCAGGCCGATATGCTCTTCCCGCGAGCCCGATTCCAGCGCATTCTTGAGCAGGTTCAGTAGCGCTTGCTGCATTTGCGCCGCATCGAACACGGCCGCCTGCGCGGGCGGTACGCAGTCGAGCGTGAAGGCCGCCTGCGAGGCCAGGCCGTCGAGAAAAGGCTGCCACTCGCACGGTGCCAGGCGCGGTGCGGGCAGCTTGGCAAAGCGCGCATAGCCGAGGATGAAGGTTTCCAGGTGGCGCGTGCGCTCCGCGATGGTGGCGAGGATTTGCGGCAGGCGTTCGGTCTGGCCGCGGCGCACCAGCTCGGCGCCGGAATGGGCCAGCGAGGCCAGGGGCGCCAATGAGTTATTGAGCTCATGGCTGATGACGCGGATGACTTTTTTCCAGGTCTGCACCTCCTGGCGCCGCAGTTCCAGGGTCAGCTGGCGCAACAGCAGCAGTTCGTGCTTGCGCCCGTTCAGGCTGAAGCTGCGCCGCGCCAGGTGATACACCTCTTCCTGCTCCCCTTCGCCGCTGGTAAACAGGCCGTCGTTGCGGCGCGCCAGCGCCTCGGCCAGGGCCGGTGCCGCTTCGCGCACGATGTCCGCCAGGTGACGTCCTTCGAGCCGGCGGCCGTGGTGCAGCAACTGGCGCGCGGCCAGGTTGGCGTACACGATGGCGCTGCCTTCGGCCACCAGCAGCATCGCCACCGGCGTGTTTTGCACCATGGTGTCGAGCAGCAGTTCACGCTGCACCAGGTCCAGGCGCTGCTTGCGCAGCACGTCGCCCAGCGCATTGTGGGCCGCCACCAGGTCGGCCAGTTCATCGTTCTGCGGCCAGCGCAAGCTGAAGCCGAAGTCGCCGTCCTGGTAGCTGGCGACCGTGCCGCTCAAGGCGCGAAACAGCGACAGCATCGCTTGCAGTTGCGCGCGGATGGTAATGATGGCCACCGGCAGTACGCACAGCAGGGTACCCGCCAGCACCAGCAGTGGCTGGCCGGGTAAAAAATGCGCAAGCAGCAGGGCGATGACGATGCCCAGCACCAGCAGGGTGACGATCAGCGCCGTCCAGCGCGTCAGCAGGGAGAGGCGCATGGGACGGTAGGCCATCAGCCGCGCGCGATGCCCAGGCGTTCCATGCGCCGGTACAGCGCCTGGCGTGACAGCCCCAGTTCCTGCGCCGCCTGCGCCACCACGCCGTGCGTGCGCGCGAGAGCCGCAGTGACGCTGTCGCGGTCCGGCTCCGTCGTGGCGGCATCCTGCGGCGCGCGCAGCGATGGTAGTGCCGCCAGTGGCAAGCCCGTTTCCTGCGCGTGGATTACCGGTCCTGCCGTCAGCAGGCTGGCGCGCTGCATGACGTTCTTCAGTTCGCGTACATTGCCCGGCCAGCCGTGGGCCAGCAGGGTGGCCTGCGCCTGCGCATCCAGCGTTTTTTCGCTGCCCAGGAAATGCCGCGCCAGTACCAGGATGTCAAGCGGGCGCTGGGCCAGCGGTGGCAGGCGCAGTTCGATCACGTTCAAGCGGTAGAACAGGTCTTCGCGAAATGTGCCAGCCTTGATCATCGCCGGCAGGTCGGCGTTGCTGGCGCTGATGACGCGCACTTTTACTTGCCGCTCGCGGTTCGAGCCGAGGCGCTCGAAGCGCCCCGTTTCCAGCACGCGCAGCAGTTTCATTTGCCCGGCCAGCGGCAGGTTGCCGATCTCGTCGAGGAACAGCGTACCGCCGTCGGCCGCGTCGAACTTGCCGTCGCGCGCGCGCGTGATGCCGGTGTAGGCGCCCGCCTCGGCGCCGAACAGTTCCGCCTCGATCAGCTCGACCGGCACGGCGCCGCAATTGAGCACGACGAAGGGACCGCTGGCGACCTGCGAATTGGCTTGCACGATGGCGGCGATGCGTTCCTTGCCGCTGCCGTTCGGCCCCGAAATGAGCACGGGCACGTCGGCGCGCGCCACCTGGCACGCCAGGTGCACTACGCGTTCCGTGGCCGGGTCTTGCCATACCATGCTGCGCAAGTCGAAGTCGTGTTCCAGCGCGTGGCGCTGGCGCTGCTCGGCCACCACGCGCTGGCGCAGCGCGCGGTTGGCCTGTCCCAGTTCCAGCAGGTTCTGCACGCTGGCGATCAGGCGCCGGTCATCCCATGGCTTGGCCAGGTAGTCGGCCGCGCCGGACTTGATCAGGTCGACGGCCGCGTCGAGCTGGGTCCATGCCGTCAGCAGGATCACGGGCAGATCCGGGTAGCGCGCGCGGATCGCGTGGAACAGCGCGCTGCCTTCTTCGCCCGAGGTGGTGTCGGCCGTGAAGTTCATGTCCTGCACCACCAGGTCGATGGCGTGGCGCTCGAGCAGGTGCAGGCCCTCCTCCGGCGAGGCGGCGCGCACGGCGTCGATCTCGTGCAGGGAAAACAGCACGTCCAGCGCGATGGCCACGGCGGCATTGTCGTCAATAATCAGTACGGTAGGCATGCGCGCAGCATATCACTCAGGTGCCGGCTCAGGTACTGCGGGTGGCAGTGGCCGGCGAAATGCTGGCCGCGCGCCATGCCGGGCCGTACACCGCGCCCACGCCCAGCAGCCAGAACACCAGCGCGCCGGCCAGCAGATAGCCGTGCGGCAGGCGCGCCATTTCCAGCTGGCTCACCAGCAGCTGGTTCAAGCCCAGGGCCAGCAGTACGCCGCAGCCCACGCCGACGCTGGTAATCATGAAATTCTCGGTCAGGAAATAGCGCAGGATGTCGATGCGGCGAGCGCCCAATGCGCGCCGCACGCCGATCTGCTTCCTGCGCTGCGTCACCCACAGACTGGCAATGCCGACGATGCCGCTGGCGGTGACCAGCAGCAGCAGGGTCGATACGGCGATCAGCATCCATGACAGGCCGCGGTCGGCCCGGTAGCGTGACGTGCGGTGCTGTTCCAGGGTATCGGTGCGGACCAGCAGGCGCTCGCTGGTGGAAGTGCGGATGGCTTGCTCGGCCTCCTGCATCAGGCGGTCGCGCTGGCCCGGCTCGGCGCGCACCGCATACAGCAGCGAATCGCGCCCGCCCGTCAGGCGCGCCGGCATCAGGATCGAGTATTCGCCTTCGGCCCTGACCTGGCCGACCTGCGTCTGCAGCCGCTCGACGACGCCGACCACGCGCAGCTCGGGATCATCGGCGCCGTTGCCCCTGTACAGTGTCTTGCCGACAAAGCTGGTTTCGCCCGGCCATATTTTTTGCGCCGCCGCGCGCGTCACGATGGCCACCTTGGGGTGGCTGTCGTCGACATCTTCATCGATCTCGGGTACCTCTTCAGGCAGGAAGTCGCGTCCTTCCACCAGCTTCAAGCCATAGGTCTTGACCAGGGCATCGGGGGTGACGTAGGTCGAGATGGTGGCGCTGGGTGTGACCTGGCTGCGTTTGGCCGACACGCTGGTGGAGTTGCCGGAGCGCGACAACACCGCTTGCGACGTTTGCGCCACCGACAGCACGCCCGGCAAGGCGCGCAGCAGGGCCGCCTGGCGCTTCTGCTCGGACAGCTGGCGCTGGTGGTTGCCGCGGTTCATGTTCTGGATATGGACATAAAAAATGTCGTTTTCAGCGGCCACGCCGGTGGGTCGCGCGGCCACGGCCTGGCGCAGGTTGACAATGTGCAGGGCGTTGGCCAGGATGGCCAGGCTGATCGCGATCTGCACGGCCACCAGGATGGCGCCGGTTTTACTGCGCATCAGCGCCGACAGGATGGGACGGATTTCCATGCTGGACCTCATAGTGTATAAGTGGATGTCATTGGGACTTGAGCTGGATCGCCGGCGTCACCTGGCAGGCGCGCCAGGTGGGCAAGAGGCCGGCCAGCAGAGCCGCCAGCACCGACATGGCAAACGTCAGCAACAGCATCGGCACATCCATGTGCGCCACGGTGCCCAGTTCCTTCGACTGCTGGCTGACCACGGCCAGCGCACCAAACGCCAGCAGCAGGCCGATCACGCCGCCGGCCAGGCCGATCACGCCCGTCTCGATCAGGAACTGGCGGAAGATGTCGCGCCGCGTGGCTCCCAGCGCGCGGCGGATGCCGACCTCGCTGGCGCGCACGGAAAACTTCGCCAGCAGCAGGCCGATGGTGTTGACCAGGCATAGCAACAGAAAGCCGAAGGCCAGCCAGGCCGCCAGTTTGTTGTCGTTGTCGACCACCTTCAGAAAAGCCATCCATTCGTTCAGGTCGTACAGCTTGTTGGGCGCATTGCGCATCATGCGTCCCAGCTTGCGCTGCTCTCCCGCATAGGCATCCAGATACTGCTGCAACTGGCCACGCTCGCCGCTGCTGGCCATCTCGAACCAGAACTGCAGCCAGGTGCAGCCGGAGCCGAGCCGGCCCTGGAAGCCGGGGGCGTTCTGCTCGCCATTGCAGCTCATGCCGCCGTCGTGCTCAGTTTCGTGGCGAATCGCGCTGGAAAACGGGATGAAGAATTCGTCTTCCGCGCCGAAAGCGCCCTTGCTGCCGATGATGCGGTGTGGGCGTGGCACCACGTCCCACGTCGCCAGCACGCCCGTCACCATGTAGGGCCGGCCCAGCACTGTGACGCGCTGGCCAACGGGGTTGTTTTTGCCCACCAGTTTTTCGGCCAGCGCACGGCTCAGGACGATCACGTCGGCGCCGCTGGCGTCATCAGCTTCGCTCCATGGCTGGCCGTACAGGAAGGGGGCGTCGAACATGCTGAAAAAATCGCGCGTGGGTGCGATGCCCTGGGAGTTGAAAGACCCGATATCCTTGCGCGCCGGCTCGACCGGGCCGGCCACGCCGTACATGACGGTGCGGCGCACGCCCACCTTGCTGGCCATGAAATTGCGCGCATCGATATAGCTCATCTGGGCTTGCGAGAAGCCCGGCTTTTCGCCGGGCACATAGCCTTTGACGGGCAGAATGTCGATCATCGGCACGAACAGGCGGTCGCTCTTGTGCGGCAGCGGATCGCCGGACATGGCGTGCAGGATGGTGACGGTGGAGACGCTGGCGGCGACGCCGACGGCCAGGGTCAGCACCATCAGCGCCGTCAGGGCGCGGTTGCGGCGCAGGCTGCGCAGGCCCAGCGTGAAATAGTAGCGGAACATGGTCTCTCCTTACGCGGTCGCGGCATGCTGCGGCTTGGCCGACAGCGAGGCGCCGTGCTGCACCAGGTCCGACACCTGGCCGTCGATGATGTGCACATTGCGCTGGCTGCGCAGCGCCAGTTCCGGATCGTGGGTGACCATCAGGATGGTAGTGCCTTGCGCATTGATTTCTTCCAGCAGCTCCATCACGCCGCGCGCCATTTGCGTGTCCAGGTTGCCCGTCGGTTCATCGGCCAGCAGCAGTTTCGGCGAGCCGGCCAGCGCGCGTGCGATCGCCACGCGCTGTTGCTGGCCGCCCGACAATTCGGCCGGATAGTGTTTCATACGCGAGGCCAGGCCGACCTTGGCCAGCGCTTCCTCGATGCGTTCGCGGCGTTCGGCGCGGTTGAAGCCCCGGTAGCGCAGCGGTACGTCGACGTTGTCGAACAGCGACAGGTCGGGGATCAGATTAAAACCCTGAAAGATGAAGCCGAGTTTTTCATTGCGCAGGCGCGAGCGGGCATTGTCGTCCATGCCCCTGACGTTGACACCGTCGAGTATGTATTCACCGTCCGTGAATTCCTCGAGCAGGCCGGCGATGTTCAGAAAGCTCGTCTTGCCCGAGCCGGACGGCCCCGTGACGGTGACGAATTCACCTTGTTGCACATGGATGTCGAAGCCCCGCAGCGCGTGTGTTTCGATCATGTGGGTGCGATAGACTTTGCTCAGGTTTTGCATGCGCAGCATGGAGGGGCCTCTTGTAGAGTGAGATAAATGAGATTCAGTTGAATTCAGTTGAGCGAGACGCGGGCGGCGTTCGCAAAGTTTTCCGTGCCGGCGACCACCACCTTGTCGCCCAGCTTCAAGCCGTCGAGGATTTCCACGGCCGTGACGCTGGTTGCGCCCAGTTTGATCGGCGTGCGGATGGCCACGCCGTCGCGCACGACGTAGGCGAAACGGCCGCCTTCGGCTTCGACGAAGGAGCCGCGTGCCAGCATCAGCACATTCGGCTTTTCATCGATCAGCAGGCGCGCCGCCACGCGCTGGTTCTGGCGCAGGCCGGCCGGCTGCACGCCATCGAAACGCACGCGCGCCAGTACCTGGTTTTTCACCACTTCGGGCGACAGCGCCGACAGCTTGCCGGTCGCCCTGATGACGCCCGTTTCGATCTCGGCGCGCATGCCCAGGCCCATGTCGGCCACATAGGTTTCAGGCACCTCGAGTTCGACTTCCAGCTGCGCCAGGTCAACCAGGGTCATCAGGGCCGTATTGGCTTGCACCACGCTGCGGTTGGCCACCGACAGGGTGCCGATAAAGCCGTTGACGGGCGCACGCACGGTCAGTTCATCGACCCTGCGCTGGGCGTTGTCACGCACCAGGCGCTGGCGTTCGAGTTCATTGCTTTTCGTTTTCAGGGCCAGGGTCACATCTTCGCTTTCCAGGCCCGCCGCTTGCGAGGCGTGCTTGCTGCGGATATCGGCCGAATTCAAGGCATCCTTGGCCTTCTGGTAATCGATTTTGGCGATGATGCCCACCTGCGCCACGCTTTCATAGCGTTCCAGCGTGCGCTGTGCGGACAGGCGTTCGATTTCAGCCGTATCGGCTTCACGGCGCGCCAGCAGCTTCTGCTTCTTGGCCAGGATCTGCTGGCGTGCCACTTCCGCCTCCAGCTGCTGCACACTCGATTGTTCGCGCTTGAGGGCGTCGGACAGGTCCGGCGACTCCAGCACGGCCAGGATATCGCCCTTTTTCACCGTGTCGCCCGCCTTCGCTTTCAGCGTGACGGTGGCCACGGTGGTCGAATACAGGGTCGGGCTGATCGAGGCGACCACGCGCCCGGTGACGGCTGCGTCGCGGATCAGGGTACCGCGCGTGACGTCGGCGATGCGCAGGCGGCTGCTGTTGACGGAATGCTCGCTGTTGCGCCAGCCGGCAACGACAGCGATCGCGGCGCCGATGACGATAACGGCGCCGGCCAGCAGCAGGGCACGTTGCCTGTGGCGCTGGCCCGGCGGGGCGGACAGTACGGCGTCTTGGGAGGAGGTATCGCGGATCATGGTCATGTCTCGTGGAGAATGACTTTTCCAATGCACGATCCGTGCCAGTATTCAAGTCGTTGATTTGAATGGAAAAATTTTTGGCGTCCGGCTGTCCGCCGTGTCCGCACTGTCCAGGCGGTGTCCGCGTGCGCGGCAGTGTCGCGGCGTGTGCGCATGGATCTTGATATTCTGGCAATCGACCTGATCTGCGGCCCATGCAGTGATGGCGCGCGGCGCCATGCTGGCCCCTTCTTTGGAGCATGATGTCGCCTTCACCCTCCCTTTTTGCCCGCCTGGGCCCCTGGCTGCGCCAGTTTGCCAGCTTGCCTGAACCGGCGGAATTCGATTACCCCTTTGCCCGCAGCGACATTGCCATGTTGCAGCAGGTCGAAGCTGGCCCGGTCCAGCTCGATGAACAGACCTGGGACGAAATGCTGCTCGATGACTACCATGCGCAACTGGCCACGCTGACCAGCATTCTTGGCCAGCAGCGATTGCATCAGCGCCTGGTCAGCGGCACGGCGGACGCCGCCTCGCGGGCGCGCATCGCGGCCTTGCTGGGCGCGCCGGCACAGCGGGCGCTGATCGAGCAAGCCATGCAGCCGCTGCGCACGGCAGACATGGAAGTGGCGGCGCTGCTGTGCGGTGCAGCGCCGCCAGCACCACCGTGGTGGAGCCGCTGGCTGCTGCTGCCGACACTGGCGCTGTTGGCGTCGCTGCTGGCCGCGTGGCTGTTTGCGCCGCTGGCATGGGCCTTCGCGGTGCCCGTCTGGCTCTTGCTGATGGCGGTGCAGATGCGTTTTTACGACCGTTGCAAACCCTGGGAGCGCAGCGTATTTACCTTGCAGCAGATACTGTTGGTGCATGGCCGCCTGGGCGCGCTCGATACGCCGTTCACGGCAGACCTGCAAGCAGATGGGCGGGCTGCCGGCGTGATCAACCGGCAGATCACGCCAGTGCGCTGGATCAAGATGATTCCCCTGCTGAGCGAATATGACGACTGGCTCATGCTGGGCAATATCCGGCGCTACTTTCACAGCCTGCGCGTGGTGCGACGCGAACGCGCCTTCTTGCGCCAGAGTTTCCTGCTGCTGGCCGACCTGGAGGCGGATCTGGCGCTGGCGCGCCACCTGCGTGGTCGCACACAGTTTTGCTGGGCGCAGCAAGCCGATGCGCGACAGTTGTCGCTCGATGCCATGGTGCATCCGCTGCTGGACGGCGCCGTGCCGCTGTCGCTGCAGCTCGATGGCCGCGGCGCCTTCATCTCGGGCCAGAATGCCATCGGCAAGAGTACCTTGCTGCGCGGCGTGGGGTTGAACCTGATCAGTGCGCGCGCCTTCGGCTTTTGCTATGCGCAGGCGGCCCAGGTGCCCATGCTGCCTCTGTATTCAAGCATGCAGAATGAAGACTCGCTCGATGGCGGCGAAAGTCTATATATCGCCGAATTGCGGCGCGCGCGCGAATTGCTGGCGCTGGCCGAGGGCGGCGCGCCGGCGCTGTTACTGATCGATGAAATCTTCCGCGGCACGAACCACCTTGAATCGGTGGCGGCCGCGGCCGCCGTGCTGCATTCCCTGGCCGCGCGCCACCTGGTGATCGTCTCATCGCACAACCTGGTGCTGGGGCCGCTGCTGGAAGACTGCCTGGCGCCGTGGTGCGTGCGCCGCGATGAAGGGGGCGCGCTGCAACTGGCGCCCGGCGTGCTGCAAGCCACGAATGGCATCGCCCTGCTGGCGCAGCGCGGTTTTGACGCCGGTATCGCGGACAAGGCCGGGCGCGTCTTCGAGTGGCTCAGCACGCACATGGCGCAACCGGCCGATTGCGGCGGCGTGCTCGAACGGGCCTGATTGCCGCGCGCTACTTTTCCTGCTTTTCCGGCGTGCTCTTGTCGATCACTTCGCGGCAATCGCCGCGGATGATGGCGTTGTCGTAGTTGGTCCAGCCGTAGCTGTCGACGTAGCGCTTGTGCTGCTTGAAGCGGGGGCTGGCGATGCTCCATTCGGGCTGTTCGCCAGCAAAGCGGATGTCGCCCAGGTCGAGCAGGGTGTGGAACATGTTTTCCGTCGACAGGCGCGCTTTTTGATGGCGTTGCAACTGCGTTACCTTCTCCGGATAGTGCCGCTGGAATTGCGGCGAGTACCAGACGAAGGCGGGCACGTGGAATTCGAACTGCGTGTTGTGGCCGTGAAAGGCCAGGCGGCAGGTGCCGTCGTACAGGGTCTGGCCGTGATCGGCTACGTAGACGAGCGAGCTGCGCAGGGCGGTGCGCTGGCCATCGTCCTTCAGCATGCCGATCACGTTCGACAGGAACCAGTCCGTGTACAGGATGGAACTGTCGTAGCTGTTGTTCAGCTGCGGCTTGATGGCCGTGTCCGTGTAGACGGGCTTGTCGACACCGAACAGCGATGGCTGCCATTTGTCGAAGGACTTCGGATAGCGCTGGCTGTAGTTCCAGTGGCTGCCCAGCGTGTGCAGCACGATGAGTTTTTTCGGTGTCGGGTCGGCCAGCGCATTCTTGAACGGATCGAACAGGATCTGGTCGAAGTTTGAATTGTTGGTAAAGCCGCCCAGGTTCAAAAATTGCACCACGTCCGCTTCCTTGGCAAATACGGAGACGGGCGTGTCGAACTGGCCGAACGAAATCTGGTTCGACAGCCAGTAGGTCTTGAAGCCCGCTTCCTTGTAGGCAGTCAGGAAGGATTTTTCCGAGAAGCCATCCTTGAGGCTTTGCGTGGCCGGCTTGCGCGAGATGATGACGGGCACGGACAGGCGCGTGGCGGAAACGGCCGTGATGACGTCGGCCAGCGGCACCAGGTTGGCTTCCTGCTTCAGCAGGGGATTGGTGTCGCGTTCATAGCCGTTCAGGCTCCAGCGGTCGTAGCGCGACGATTCGCCGATCACCATGACCACCACTTCCGGATTGGGATCGGGCTGTTGCTGGTGCGCGCCGAAACGGAAGCTGCTGCTTTTCTGCCCCAGCTCGGCCAGGTATTTACGTTCCTTGTAGAAATCGAAGCCGCGCGCGGCCAGGCCGAAGGGCCAGGAATTGCTGACGGTGTCGAAGGCGTAGGGCAGGCGCGCCCAGTGGGGCAGGCTGGGCCAGCCCAGGCCCGTTTCATCGGCGCCGGCGATGCTGGCGTTCTCCGGCTTGCTGCTTTCTTCGTCTTCTTCGGCCGTTTCGTCTTCGGCCGAACTGGCGTCGCCGAAGCCGGAAGCGCCCGCCTTGCCGCTGGCCGCCGGCCCGCTGGCCTTGGCCGATGCGGGAGCGCTATGCAGAACCTTGGCGTCGAAACCGAATTCATAGCCATAGCACCAGAGGCCGCCCAGCAGGATCAGGAATATGAAGGCGGCCGGGCGCGTCTTGCCGCGCCAGTCGAGGTCGCGCGTGCGTGTGGCAGCCAACCAGCCGAGCACGCACCAGGCAATCACGCCCAGCATGACGGCGCCCATCAGCCACACTTTTTGCCCGAGGAATTCCATCGCTTCCTTGGGGCTGGTTTCAAAGATGATGCCCAGGTGGTGCGTGGAAATGCCCTGACCATAGAAAATGAACAGATAGATTTCCGTCGGCAGGGCCAGGAAGGCGGGCACCAGCAGCCAGTGGAAGTATGCGGGGCGCTTGAACACGCTCCAGACGGCCAGCCAGGCCAGCAACTCGAAGCTGAGCATCTGCCAGGGATGCTCGGGGGCGCGCCCCAGCAGCGCCGGGATGAATGGCACGGCCGTCAGCAAGGCATACGTCAGGAGCAGGAACAGAGAGGCAGGGCGAAGCAAGGAGCGCATAAAGGAGGGCAGCGAAAAATGTCCGCTATTATCAATCCTTTTGTTGTCTTGCGGTCATACAAGAATGCACGCGTCCGATGCTTGGTCGCAGAGAAAGAATATCAAATAATTAATTGCCATGAGGTGCTGGCGTCCATGCGCTGGGGCCAAAAATTAGTGAAAATACCACAAAAATGCGCCTTTTTTGCCTTTTTTTATAGCAAAAAGCGGTAAACTGATTGACCCCCTGTAGCACAAGGTCTAGACTAGCGAGTTCTCGATTTTATTCTGCTCATCGTTTACGTATTGCTTGGCATTTCATGGCCGCTCCTTATCGAGTGGCTGCGGGCGCCTCCGGTGCGCAGTAGATGAAAGCGGGACGAGGTTTTAGTCGCCGGGCATCTTGCCCGGGTTATTAATCGTAGTTTTTTGTTGGATTTATAACGATGCCAACCATCAATCAATTGATTCGCAATCCACGCGTCGCTTTGACCGTGAAGAGCAAATCGCCGGCGCTGGAAAACAGCCCGCAAAAACGTGGCGTCTGCACACGTGTTTACACCACGACTCCAAAGAAGCCTAACTCGGCTCTGCGTAAAGTCGCTAAAGTTCGTCTGACCAATGGTTTCGAAGTCATTTCGTACATTGGCGGTGAAGGCCATAACCTGCAAGAGCATAGTGTTGTGCTGTTGCGCGGCGGCCGCGTCAAGGATTTGCCGGGTGTGCGTTACCACATGGTTCGCGGTGCCCTGGATACCCAAGGCGTTAAAGACCGTAAGCAATCGCGTTCGAAGTACGGTACCAAGCGCGCTAAAGCAGGCAAGAAGTAATAAGTTGTACGCAGCAAACCCAAGTTTCGCTCAGTGGCAACTAGCTAAGTGAATGTAGTCGACCGCATCTGGTCGAGTAAGTGGAAGACTATGATGGTCGTCCGCGAGTGTGCGAAGAACGCGCGCTCAACTGAAGATTGAAAGGAATTGATATGCCACGTCGTCGTGAAGTACCCAAGCGCGAAATTTTGCCAGATCCAAAATTCGGCAACACTGATGTCGCTAAATTTGTAAACGTGCTGATGCTGTCCGGTAAGAAATCGGTTGCAGAAAACATCATCTACGGTGCTTTCGAGCACATCGCAGCAAAATCGGGCAAAGATCCGCTCGAAGTTTTTGCTACCGCAATCAACAACGCTAAGCCGTTGGTTGAGGTGAAATCCCGTCGCGTCGGTGGTGCAAACTACCAGGTGCCGGTCGAAGTTCGCCCAGTCCGTCGTATGGCTCTGTCCATGCGTTGGTTGCGTGAAGCTGCTAACAAGCGCAGCGAAAAATCGATGCCACAACGCCTCGGCGGTGAGCTGATGGAAGCGGCTGAAAGCCGCGGCGGCGCGATGAAAAAACGCGACGAAGTCCATCGTATGGCTGAAGCGAACAAAGCGTTCTCGCATTTCCGCTTCTAATATAAAGCCAGCTACCGCAAGGCGGCTGTCAAGCATCTGTTGTTCGAGGCCGGGCTCATTTTTGCAAAAAAATGCTGCTCGGTTTTGTCCATTCATTTAGGATTAATTATGGCCCGCAAGACCCCCATTGAGCGCTACCGCAATATCGGTATCTCCGCTCACATCGATGCAGGTAAGACGACCACCACCGAGCGCGTTCTGTTCTACACCGGCGTGAACCACAAGCTGGGCGAAGTCCATGATGGCGCTGCCACCACCGACTGGATGGCGCAAGAGCAAGAGCGCGGCATCACGATTACCTCGGCTGCTGTTACGTGCTTCTGGAAAGGCATGGCAAACAACTTCCCAGCGCATCACATCAACATCATCGACACCCCAGGCCACGTTGACTTCACCATTGAAGTAGAACGTTCGATGCGCGTGTTGGATGGCGCCTGCATGGTTTACTGTGCAGTCGGCGGCGTGCAGCCACAATCGGAAACGGTTTGGCGTCAGGCTAACAAGTACAAAGTGCCACGTCTGGCCTTCGTGAACAAGATGGACCGTACCGGCGCCAACTTCTTCAAGGTCTACGATCAGATGCGTTCGCGTCTGAAGGCCAACCCAGTGCCTATCCAGATGCCTATCGGCGCTGAAGACCTCTTTACCGGTGTTATCGATCTGGTCAAGATGAAAGCGGTCATCTGGGATGACGCTTCGCAAGGCATGAAGTTTGAATACGGCGAAATTCCAGCGAATCTGGCTGCTGAAGCTGCCAAGTGGCGCGAAAACATGGTTGAGGCCGCTGCTGAAGCGTCCGAAGAACTGATGAACAAGTACCTGGAAGAAGGCGACCTGTCGGAAGCCGAGATCAAGGCTGCTCTGCGTCAGCGTACCATCGCCAGCGAAATCGTTCCAATGCTGTGCGGTACCGCCTTTAAAAACAAGGGCGTACAAGCCATGTTGGACGCGGTCATCGAGTACCTGCCATCGCCAATCGACATTCCACCTGTCCCAGGTCTGGACGAGGACGAGCAGCCAGTCGAGCGCGCCGCTGACGACAATGAGAAATTCTCGGCATTGGCGTTCAAGATCGCAACCGATCCGTTCGTCGGTCAGTTGTGCTTCATCCGTTGCTACTCGGGTACCCTGAATTCGGGCGACTCGGTGTTGAACTCCGTGAAGCAGAAGAGAGAGCGTATCGGCCGTATCGTGCAGATGCAAGCGAACGAACGCGAAGAAATCAAGGAAATGCGCGCTGGCGACATCGCCGCCGTCGTGGGTCTGAAAGACACCACCACGGGCGATACGCTTTGCGACGAGAAGGCAAGCGTCGTTCTGGAGCGCATGGTCTTCCCTGAGCCGGTGATTTCGCAGGCAGTCGAGCCAAAAACCAAGGCCGACCAGGAAAAAATGGGCCTGGCGCTGAACCGCCTGGCAGCAGAAGATCCATCGTTCCGCGTGCGTACCGATGAAGAATCGGGCCAGACCATCATCGCCGGTATGGGCGAGTTGCATCTGGACATTATCGTTGACCGCATGAAGCGCGAATTCAACGTTGAAGCGACCGTCGGCAAGCCACAAGTGGCTTACCGCGAAACGATCCGTAAAGTGTGCGAAGAGTCGGAAGGCAAATTCGTCAAGCAATCGGGTGGTCGTGGTCAATACGGTCACGTGGTTCTGAAGATCGAACCGCAAGAACCGGGCAAGGGCTTCGAATTCGTTGACGCGATCAAGGGCGGTACCGTTCCTCGCGAATACATCCCTGCAGTTGAAAAAGGTGTGCGCGACACGCTGACTTCGGGCGTGATGGCTGGTTACCCAGTTGTTGACGTTAAAGTCACGCTGTTCTTCGGTTCGTACCATGATGTTGACTCGAACGAAAATGCATTCCGCATGGCCGCTTCGATGGCATTTAAAGATGGCTGCCGCAAAGCATCGCCAGTCATCCTGGAGCCGATGATGGCCGTGGAAGTGGAAACACCGGAAGACTACGCCGGTACCGTGATGGGCGATCTGTCGTCGCGTCGCGGCATGGTGCAAGGCATGGATGAAATTGCTGGCGGTGGCGGCAAGATCATCAAGGCCGAAGTGCCTCTGTCGGAAATGTTCGGTTACGCCACATCGTTGCGTTCGTCGACCCAAGGTCGTGCGACTTACACGATGGAATTCAAGCACTATGCTGAAGCACCTAAGCATGTGACTGAAGCAATTGTAAGCTCGAAAGCTAAGTAATAGAAGTTCCGGGCCGGCTTTCACGAGAATGCCGGTCCCTACATTTAAATCATTGTTCTAAGGAAGAATAAAATGGCAAAAGGTAAATTCGAACGGACCAAGCCGCACGTCAACGTCGGCACCATCGGCCACGTCGACCACGGTAAAACCACGCTGACCGCTGCAATCGCAACGGTTCTGTCGAAG
>NZ_JBNYXT010000032.1:0-62812 GCF_051380795.1 Janthinobacterium leeuwenhoeki | reverse complement strand
CTACCTACCGAACTACCTGGGATGGCGCTGGATACTCGACGCCAGGCGCATCCGTTCACCAGAAACGTTATTGAAAGCAGCGCTGGGAGCATTCCCACACTTGACGGTGACATAGCCAAAAAAAACGCCGTCGATGACGGCGTTCCTGTGCAGCACGGCTGGCTTTCAGCGCTTGCGGCGCAGCCAGCTGGCGGCGACGGCGGCGACGGCCACGAGGACCAGGGCCGGCTTGACCAGCTTCTTGCGCCCGATAAACGATAGCGCTGTCAGCACGTAGGGCATGGCGCCTTGCAAACGCATGCCGCCCGGCGCCAGCAGGGACTCGACGCGGTGGCCGGCAAAGCCGACCGCCGTTTCAACCACGCCCTGCAGCATCGACTCGGGGCGCAGCGCATAGCCCACGTTGGCGCGCGCATGCACGATGCCCACGCGGTACATTTCACCCTGGGCGATCAGCAGGCGCTTGCGGGCGGCTTGCGCCGCCAGTTTGTCGTTGTCCGACATGAATTCTCCTCGTAAGGCAGGCTGGACATGGCGAGCCCCGCACCGGCACAGGTCCGGGTGGTTCCCGCCAGCAGCTTACATCAGCATGTCGCGGTCAGCCTTCAATTCCGCCATGGTGGCCGGCATGGACAGCTTTCCTTGACGCAGCATGGCGCGCGCATACATGACCAGGGCGATCGCCAGCAGTACGAACACGACCGTCATGATCGCCAGTATCTTCCAGCCCAGGCTATCCCAGGCCAGGAAGACGATCAGCACGCTGCCGTAAGCGATGGCAAACAAGCCTGCCACTGTCGCCAGCGCGAAAATGACAATCAGTTGCAGCATGTGATTGCGCACTTCCGACAGTTCGATGGTGGCCAGTTCCAGCCGCGACAACATCAGTCCGACGGCGTTTTTGGCCAGGCCGGCGACCGAGCCGATCAATCCCGGCCCCTGGTGAGACGAAGCAGACTTGTCCATATCGCTCCTGACAGTGGATTACTTGCGGCCCAGGATGAAGCCGACCAGCACGCCGACGCCAGCGGCGACGGCCACCGTGCGCCATGGGTTTTCCTTGACATAACCGTCAGCCTGGGCAGCCATCTGCTTGGTGGCAACGATGGCCGACGCTTGCGCTTCATGCGCCTTGGCCAGGGCGGCATCCAGGGTTTTCATGCCCTTGACGCGCACTTCATCGGCTTTTTCGCCAGTCAGGGCGGCAGCGGCGCTGAACAGGGCTTGCGCATCCTTGACCAGGGTTTTGACATCGTTATTGACGGTGGTGATATTATTTTCCAACATGGTTTAGCTCCTTAGCTGTGGATGAATGTAGTTACTATACCTACTTTACTCAAAAACACTATTCCATTAGATCGCGCATATCATCGGCGTGCTCTTCCTCGACCGCCAGGATTTTGATCAACAAATGGCGTGTCGTCGGGTCTTTGTCGCCGATTTTCACGATCATCTGGCGATACGACTCGATCGCTACCCGTTCCGCGATCAGATTGGCACGCACCATGCTCTGCACGTCTTCGGAGTCATCATACTCGGCATGGCTACGCGCAAGCAATGTTGCAGGATTAAAATCTGGTTTGCCATTCAATTGCACGATGCGTTCGGCCAGCCAATCAGCGTGTTCCTGCTCCTGCTGCGCATGTTCAAGGAACTCGGCCTTGATGCTGCCGTTGCCGCGTCCGCTCACGGTGTAGTAATGGCGTTTATAGCGCGCAATACACACCAGTTCGGTGGCCAGCGCCCCATTCAACAGGGTGATCAATTCCTGGCGGTCGCCTTGATAGCCGGCCGTCACGGCGCCGTCGTCCAGGTTTCTGGCGGCAGCGCGAATGGCGGCCGTGTCGATGCCAGCTGGAATCTCAACAGATGTTTGGGTCATGATGTTTCCTTTCAAGTCTTGCATGGGTATCCACCGGCCAAGAAACGGCCGGTGCTGCCTGGGTACTGCCGCATCTGGCGGCGTGTTGCCCAATACTATCGGCGGGCAGGAATGGCCTTGTTATCTTCCGACAAGACGATTTCCACCCGGCGATTCAACTGGCGGTTCGCCGCTGTATCGTTGCCGGCGGCCGGATAGGCGGCGCCATAGCCTTTCGTGGCGATGCGGTCACGGCTGATGCCTTGCTCCAGCAGCGCATTGCGCACGGACTCGGCGCGGCGTTGCGACAATTCCAGGTTATGCGCGGAACCGCCCGTGCTATCCGTAAAGCCTTCGATCAGCACGGTGCGCTGCGGGTTGTTTTTCAGCACGTCAGCCAGCTTGCGCGCCGTATTCGTGCCATCGGCCGTCAGGTTCGCCTTGTCCGTGCCAAACAGCACATCCCCCAGGGTGATCACCATGCCGCGTTCGGTTTTCTTGGCGGCCAGGTCGGCCAGCTGCGCTTCGAGTCCGGCGGCGCGGGCTTGCGCATCGCGGGCCGACGCTTCTGCCGCTTGCGCCTGGGCCTTGGCCGCTTCCGCATCCGCTTGCGCCGACTGGGCGCGGGCCGTGGCCTGGTCAGCCTGCTGCGTACGCGCATCGAGGCGCAACTGGTCGCGCTGCTTGCCGGCGTTGGCGATATCGGCTTCAGCGGCCTTCTGCTTGGCGACTTCTTGCGCCGTGGCTATCTTTTGCTTGGCCAGGTAGGCCAGCTTGTCGACTTTTTCGCTATCTTCCTGGCGCGTGGCGGCCGCGTTTGCCGCTTCCAGCGCCGCGCTCGCTTCGCGGAATTCGCGTGGTGCATAGGTCGACACGATCGGGTTCGATTGCGCCGCCATGTAGTCGCCACGCGTCTGGTCGAGCAGGCTGGTGGTGGTCGGTGCGGAGCTGCAAGCGGCAACAAAAGCGGCCATGGCCAGCAGGCCGGGAAGGGTCGTGTAAGTAGTTTTTTTCATGATGGGGTCCTGGTTATTGTTGTTAGTTATTGTTTTGGCGCTTGCTGGTTGGCACGATCGAGCTCTTCGCGCATGACGCGGATGTTCTCGTTGATTTCATCGGCGGCGCTGGTGGCCTTGGCCGAATTGGCCTTGCTTTGCGCCAGCTTGGCATCGGCTTGCGCCTGGTCGGCCAAGTCGCGCGCCATCTTGTAGTCGCGGTCTTTCAAGGCCTGGTTGGCCATGCGCATTTTTTCGCGTGCCGAACGCATTTCATCGGGTGCCAGATCGGCGGCGCCGGCGCTGGCGGCGTTATCGACGGCGGCGCGTGACACGGCGACGTCGGCCGTGGCAGGCGTTTTCAGGCTGGAGCAGCCCGTCATCAGGACCACGGCGGTGGCGCAAGCGGCCAAGGCGGCGAATGGGGAGGTCTTGAAATCTCGGTTTGTCATTTTTCTTCTCCTGGAGAGTGTTAAGCGTAAGGGGTTGATGTCGTGCATCTGGAATCAGGAACTGCGTTTGATGTATGACGTTATAGGCTCTGGTTCACCGCATATCCGTTCGGTGCCGCACATAGGGTAAGAAATCGACAATACTTGCATGGGCAACGTGCGCCAGCGCACGTGCCGGCCAGCAAAACCTGAAACGACCCCGGCTTTGGAGCGATTCCTGTAGCATCGCAACTAATTGTCCAGAAAGAATCAGCTTATGCCGCTCTCCCGCCGTCAGAAAATCGCCCTCGCCAGCACCGCCGTGCTCATCGCCCTGCCCGTCACCGCCGCCATCGTCCTGCTGAACATGGACTGGAACCGCGCCAAGCCCTGGCTCAATGCGCGCGCCAGCGACGCGTTGGGACGGCCGTTTGCCATCAAGGGCGACCTGGCGCTGACGTGGCAGCAGCCAGCCAGTAGCACGGCGCAAAAAAAATGGCGCGACTATCTGCCGTGGCCGCACCTGCAGGCAAAAGATGTGCGCCTGGGCAACCCGAGCACCATGGCAGGGACGGACGAGGGGGCGCAGCTGGCCAGCGTGAGCCAGCTGGCGTTCTCGCTCAACCCGCTAGCCTTGCTGGACAAGAAAATCATCATCCCGCAATTGCGCTTCGACACGCCACAGGTGCGCTTGCTGCGCAACAAGGATGGCAAGAACAACTGGACCTTCGACAAGCAGGACCAGCCATCGCCATGGCAACTGGAATTGCAAAGCGTGGTCTTCAGCAAGGGCAGCGTGACCTTGGACGATGGCGTGAGCAAAACGGCGATGCGCGCCGATGTCGACACCATCGCGGACGATGCGCGCTACGGTATCGCCTGGACGCTGTCCGGAAAATACCATGGCGAAAGCATCAAGGGTGGCGGCAAGGCGGGCGGCGTACTGTCGCTGCAGCAGCAAGCCACGCCCTTCCCCATCCAGGCCGACATGCGCGTCGGTGGCAGCAGCGTGGCCATCGAAGGCACTCTGACGCGCCCGGCCAAGCTGGCCGCGCTCGACGTGCGCCTGAAAATATCCGGGCCCAGCATGGCGCGCCTGTATCCATTGACGGGCGTGCTGCTGCCGGAAACGCCGCACTTCAGCACGGAAGGCCATCTGACGGGCACCCTGGCGCCCCGCGGCGGCGAATGGGTGTACGACCAGTTCAGCGGCAAGGTGGGCTCCAGCGATATCGCAGGCAAGCTGGCCTTTTCCGCCAGCACGCCGCGCAAGCGCCTGACGGGCGAAGTTCACTCGCGCCTGCTGCAATTTTCCGACCTGGGTCCGCTGGTGGGCGCCGATTCCAGCGCCAGCAAGAAGGACCGGGGCGTGCCATCGACGCAGCCGGCCGGCCGCGTGCTGCCGGTGGAAACCTTCAAGACGGAGCGCTGGACCAGCCTGGACACCGACGTGCGCTACACGGCCGACAAGATCACGCGCGATGCGGAACTGCCGATCAGCAAGCTCGATACGCATGTGGTGCTGACGGATGGCGTGCTGTCATTGACGCCGCTTAACTTCAACGTGGCGGGCGGCACCCTGACGTCGCACATCAAGCTCGACGGTAGCGGCAAAGTCATCGCCAACGGCATCGCGGCCGAACTCAAGGCCAGCGCCCGCCATCTGCACATCCAGCAGCTGTTTCCCCGCCTGCCAGCCCTGCAGGCCAGCGTGGGCGAAATCAATGGCGACGCCTCGCTGTCGGCCACGGGCAATTCCGTCGCCACCCTGCTGGGCAGCTCGAACGGCGAAGTGCGCGCGCTGATCAACCGGGGCAGCATCAGCAAGCTGCTGCTGGAAGAAATGGGCTTGAATATCGGCAGTGTCGTGCTGGCCAAACTGGCGGGCGACAAGCAGGTCAGGCTGAACTGCATGGCCGCCGACTTCGCCGTCACCAAGGGGCTGATGCGCACGCGCCAGTTCATCGTCGACACGGATGACGCCATCCTGAATATCGATGGCACGGTGAACCTGGCCGATGAACGGCTGGACCTGACCCTGCGGCCCGACAGCAAGGGCTTGCGCATCTTTTCGCTGCGCTCGCCCCTGTATGTGCATGGCACCTTCAGCAAGCCCGACGTGAGCGTTGACAAGGGCGTGCTGGCCCTGCGCGCCGGTGGCGCACTGGCGCTGGCCGTGGTGGCGCCCGTGGCGGCGCTGCTGCCGCTAGTAAACACCGGCCCCGTCGAGGATAGCGAATGCGCGGCCCTGCTGGCCCAGGCACGCGTGAAACCAGTGGCGCCGAAACCGGGCAAGGCAGCGCGCACAAACCGCTGAGCAATATGGCAGGATGGGCAGCGTGCACATTTACAATTGTTACACCCCTATGTGCGTTGCCGAACAGACCCTGCCTTGCCAGAATTCTATTCTGTAATCGTGCCTGAAACACGTGGCGACACGAAATCCCACCGGCCCATACCATGCCGGCGCTACGAGGTCCGAATTCATAGGAGAACTATCATGCAAATCATTAAAAAAATCGCCGCTACCACGTCCGTTGCCGCCCTGCTGCTGAGCTTGACGGCTTGCGCCAACATGTCCGGCCAGGATAAAAACACCGCCATCGGCGCTGGTGTCGGCGCCGTTGCCGGCTCCGTACTGACGGGCGGCAGCGCCATCGGCGCAGTCGGCGGCGCTGCCGTCGGCGGCGTGATCGGCAATCAGGTCAAGCCGAAGTAATCATTGCCTAAAAAGCGGGGTGGGTGCCGAGGCGCCCGCCCCGCTTTTTTGCGTCTGCAATATCAGAATCAGACGAAGACGTTGGCCATGCCGATGGCGCCGCTATCCTTGACCAGCGCATAGCAGCGGCAGGAGACGGCTTCCAGGCCGGTCGAATCGAGGATTTCGATATTGCCGCGGCTGTAGGTGATGAGTTTTTGCTGTTGCAGCGCGCTGGCCGCCTTGGTCACGCCGACCCGCCGCACGCCCAGGGTGTGGGCGAGAAATTCATGCGTCAGGTGAAATTTTTCCGACTGCAGGCGGTCGCGCGTGATCAGCAGCGAACGGGCCAGGCGTGCCTCGAGCACGTGGAAACGGCTGCACACGGCAATCTGGATGGCTTGCGCCAGCAGGGTATCCGTGTAGCGGTACAGCAAACGCTGCAGGGACTCGAGTTGGGCAAACTCGGCGCAGAACTCGGCCCGCGCGATGCGGCTGGCCGCGCCGGAACGCTGCACCACGGCACGCACTTGCGCCAGATCATGGCCCAGCGCGACGGAAGCGCCCAGGACGCCTTCGCGGCCGACGGAGCCCACCTCCAGCGTCATGCGGCCTTCCGCCACGGCCAGCAGCGAGATCAGGCAATCGACGGGGAAGTAGAGGTAGCCGATAGGCTGGCCAGGTTCGTACAGCACCTCGCCCACCTCGACCGTGACGGTATCGAACAGCGCCGTCAGGTGCCGCAAGTCGTGCTCGGGCAGGCTGGCCAGCAAGCGGTTGCCGGCGTCAAGCGCGTCCACGGGAGAGCCCAGGCCGGATCGGCCTGCATCGCGGGACAGGGTCATGCTGGCAGTCGTTGGTGGCATTGCTTTTCCTTGGTGTCGTTACAACTCGACATAATTTTTACTTAGCCTACGGTGCAGTACCGACCCTGTATGTACGGTGACGCACGGAAGCGAAGCAAGCGGCACAGCACACTGGCCGCATGCACGGATAACACGCACTACCCATTTCATTATTTATAAAAACCTAGGAGCTCTCCATGACCACCACTACCAAATCCCTCCATCCACTGGTGCTTGCCGCCGCCGTCGCCGTCCTGCTGTTTTGCGGCGTCGGCACGGCTGCCCTGATGGGCTGGCTGCCTTCATCCCAGGGCGATAGCCAGCCACTGGCGGCCAGCACCTCGGCCGAGCAAATGGCCAACCTGCAGGCGAACCAGCCGCAAGCGCTGGCTGCTTTGCCGCCGCAGCAACAGCCTCAGCAGCCTCAGCAGCAACCCGTGCGCCAGCCGCAGCAGCAACCACAGCAGCAATACGCGGCAGCCGCCCCGGCGCCGCAAGTGTGCAGCAATTGCGGCGTGATCGAAGCCATCCATGAAGTCAATACGCGCGCCGAAGGCAGCGGCGTGGGCGCAGCTGGCGGCGCCGTCGTCGGCGGCTTGCTGGGCAACCAGGTAGGCGGCGGCCACGGCAAGCAACTGGCCACCGTGCTGGGCGCCGTTGGTGGCGCCGTGGCCGGCAACCAGATTGAAGGCAGCGTGCGCGCCACGCGCAGCTACAACATCGTCGTGCGCCTGGATAACGGCAAGACGCGCACCGTGCACCAGAGTGCCGCGCCGAACTGGCGCCAGGGCGACCGCGTGCGCGTCGTCAACGGCGCCTTGCGCGCCATCGGCTAAGCGAAGCATTACGGCGGCGCTGCCGCAATACGTGGCAAATAACACACACGCCCGGCCTGTCCGGGCGTTTTCTTTTTGGCAAAGTTCGTTGGCGTACAGATGGGTACGCCTTCCCGCGAGATGATGCACTCAAGAAATCTCAACGGATGTCTTCAAGGAGCTGCGATGAAAAACGACAAGACAGGCGACAACCGGATCTGGCTGGGCTTTATCGGCGGCGGCATACTCGCCACCGCGCTGGGCTTCTGCGCGCTGGACCTGGCCCCGTTGCAAGCGAGCGCGCCCGTGTTCGGCGTCATGCTGCTGCTGACGGGCGGCATGCTCAGCTGCCTGGCGGGCGCCGTCGGCATGGCCGGCATGCTGGCCTGGATACCGGGCATGGCCGATGAACACGCCGACCACTCACGATAGTTAAGCCTTGTGTACGACAGCGTACAGAAGGCAAGGGAAACAAAGTAGACACTTAGTCATGGCATCAGCGTTCAGCGACCCCGGTCGCCGCGCAATGACAAAAAACGATGACGACGCCGCGCGCCAGCGCCTTCCGGGCCGGAGCAGTCGCCGTCATCCACACATTACTCTCGGAGGACACATCATGCTGTATACAATCGCCGTCGTACTCATCATTCTTTGGCTGCTGGGCCTGGTAACTTCCTATACCATTGGCGGCTTCATCCACATCTTGCTGGTGGTCGCCGTGATCATGGTGCTGCTGCGCCTGATCAGCGGGCGCGGTTTATAGCCCAGGCCGTTAGCCTGGCCTGACAAGAGCGGCGCGCGTGCAAACGGGCGCCGCTCTTTTGCCGCCTTTTGCGTACATTCTGCGCGCACTGGCAAGCAGCGCCATTTTGCAGTAACGTGTGCGGGTAGTCCTGGGTATGTCCCAATAACAAAACAAGGAGAAAATCCATGAAAGAAACCTTCAAAAAAGGCCCTGGCGCCAAATCCCTGATCGGCATGCTGGTGATCGCATTGGCCGCCAGTGGCTGCGCCGATATGTCCGCCACACAACGTGGCACGGCCACGGGCGCAGGCGTGGGCGCGGGCCTGGGCGCCCTGATCGGCGGCACCACCGGCGGCGGCAGCAGCGGCCGCACGGCCGGTGGCGCCCTGATCGGCGCGGCAGCGGGCGCCGTCATCGGCAATATCTGGTCGAACCGCATGGAAAACCAGAAGCGCGCAATGGAACAAGCGACACAGGGTACTGGTGTGCAAGTGACGCAGACGGCCGATAACCGCCTGAAAATGGAAATTCCAAGCGATATTTCCTTCGACACCAACCGCGCCGACATCAAAGGCAACTTCCGCCCCATCCTCGACCGCTTTGCCGCCACCCTGAACGAAAACCCGAACACCACGGTCAGCATCATCGGCCATACGGACAGCACGGGCAGCGCTTCCATCAACGAACCGCTGTCGGTGGAACGCGCGGCCCACACGCGCGACTACCTGTCCATGCGCGGCGTCTCGCCGACCCGCGTCGTCACGGAAGGCCGCGGCGCCCGCGAGCCGATCGCCTCGAATGCGGATGCCTCGGGACGCGCACGCAATCGCCGCGTGGAAATTTATGTAGCCGAAATGGCGCCACGCTAAGTTGACAGCAGCAATAAAAAACCCGCCGGCAAGGTCATTGCCGGCGGGTTTTTTCTATGTAAAACGGCTTATTTCGACGTCGTTGCCTTGGCGCCGCCGTCGCCCTCTTTCGCTACCTTGGCAAAGTCGCCCGCCGTCACGATCGACACGGCCGATGGCTTCAGGTACTCGCGCAGGCTCTGGTTTACTTGCGCCAGGGTCAAGGCCGCCACTTTCGCTTCCAGGTTCTTGTCGTAGGCCATGGTACGGTCTTCGGCAAGGTAGCCGGCCAGTGCGCGCGCCAGGCCCGCATCCTGCGTGCGCCCCACTTCTTCCGATTGCAGCCAGCCTTTCTTCGCCTCGGCCAATTCCTCCTGAGTAAAGCCGTCGGCCAGCACCTTGGCGATTTCCTCGCGCAGGGCCGCTTCCACCTTGAGCGTGTTTTGCGGCGCGCTGATGGCATACGCCATCCAGTAGCCGGCCGGTTCGCGCGACGGTATGCTCACTTGCGAGCCGACGCCGTACGACAGGCCTTCCTTCTGGCGGATGCGGTCGGCCAGGCGGCTGCGCAAGGCGCCGCCACCGAGCATGTGATTGGCGATCAGCAAGGCGGGATAGCTGGCGGCGTCATCCTTCAGCGGTACCGGCTGGATGGCGAACAGCACGCTATTCGCCTTGTCCGGCGTTTCCAGGGTGACTTTCTCGCCGCTGACAGGCTTGACGGCATCGGCAATGCGCACATACGGCTGCTGCGCCTTCCAGTTGCCGTACAGGCTGGCCACTTGCGCCTTCAGCGCGGCCGGGTCGAAGTCGCCCACGGCAGCGAAAGTCGCGTTCGACGCGCCATAGTAGGCGCCATGAAACGCTTGCACATCGGCCACTTTGATGGCTTTCCATTGCGCCAGCTCAAACGGCAGGGTCGCCACGTGGCGCACATGGCCTTCCGGCGTGGCGTCGAGCAGGCGGCGGAAGGCGTTCACGGCCAGCGGTTGCGGTTCCGGCAGTTCCTGCTCCGCGCGGCCGACGCGCTCGCGCTGCAATTCCAGGAATTGCGTTTCGTTCAAGGCCGGCTTTTGCAGCACTTGCGCCAGCAAGTCCATGGCGGCCGGCAAGTTCTCGCGTTTGCCCGTCAGCATGGCGGTGACGCCTTCGGCGCCGCCCGCAATCGCCACTTGCATGCCCAGCTGGTCGAACTTGTCTTTCACTTCCTGGCGCGACAGTTTATCCGTGCCGCGCGACAACAGATTAGCCGTGTAGCTGCCCACTTGCGCCTTGCCGCGCAAGCTCTCTTCGCTGCCGATCTGCAATTTCAACACGACGCTGACGGTACTGCCCTTGGTTTTCTTCGGCAGCAAGGCGCCTTTCAAGCCGTTCGGCAAGGTGAAGCGCTGCGTGCGCGCTTCGATATTGTCGGGACTGGGGTCGAACGCCTCGCCCTGCGCCACCACGGCGCGGCCCGTATAGCCGGCCAGTTGCGGCGCCACGTCGGCATACGCCGGCACGATGGTGCGGTCCGGCGCATCGGTGGGAATGAAACGGCCCAGGGTGCGGTTCGAGCTCTTCAGGTATTTCTCGGCCGCCGCCTGCACCTGCGCCGTCGTCAGCTTGTCGAGCTGGTCGCGCTGCAGGAAGAACAAGCGCCAGTCACCGGCCGCCAGCGATTCCGTCAAGGCGATCGTCATGCGCGCCGTGTTCGAGGTAATCAGTTCCACCTGCTTGTTCAGTTGCTGTTTCACGCGCGCCACTTCCGCATCCGTGATGGGCTGCGATTTCAGCTCTTCCAGCACTTTCAGCATGGCCGCTTGCGCTGCATCGAGGTTGCCATCGAGTGGCACCAGCGCGCCGAACAGGTTGTAGCCCGGCTCCAGGTTGCTCACCGAGTTGTATTCAATCTTGCTGGCCAGCTTGGTTTCCACCAGCGCCTTGTGCAGGCGCCCGGCCGGCGCGTCCGTCAGCACGTGGCCGAGCACCTCGATGGCGACGGCGTCCGGGTTGCCGGACGGCGCCACGTGGTAGCCGGCGCCGACGAATTGCGTGCCGCCGCTGCGGCGCACCGTCACGGCGCGCTCGCCATCTTGCACGGGTTCAGCCGTGTAGGTCGGTTCGATCACGCGCGCGGGTTTTGGAATCTTGCCAAACAGATCATTGATCTGCTGCAAAACCTTGGCTTCATCGAAACGGCCCGCCACCATCAGCACGGCGTTATCCGGCTGATAATATTTATGGTAAAACGCGCGCAGACGGGGAATATTCACCTGCTCGATGTCGGAGCGGGCGCCGATAGTCGACTTGCCATAATTGTGCCAATCGTAGGCGATGGCCTGGATGCGTTCGCTGGTCACGCCAATCGGGTCGCTCTCGCCCATCTCGAACTCATTGCGCACGACCGTCATTTCGCCCTTCTGCGTCTTCGGATTCCACAGGTCGTTCTGGTCGATGGCCGCATTGACCATGCGGTCCGCTTCCATCGCCAGCATCTGGCGCAGGTTATCGTCGTTGGCGGGGAAGGTGGCGTAGTAATTGGTGCGGTCGTACCAGGTGGTGCCGTTGAAATCAGCGCCCGTCGAGTTCAGGATCTCGACCGGGGTTTTCGTGCCCTTCCTGACGCCGAAGTTGGCGCTGGGTTTGAACAGCAAGTGCTCAAGCAAGTGGGCCATGCCCGTTTCGCCATAGTTTTCATGGCGCGAACCGACCAGGTAGACGATGTTGGTGGTCAGGGTCGGCTTGCTGGCATCGGGGAACAGCAGCACGCGCAAGCCATTGGCCAGGCGGTATTCGGTGATGCCTTCGACGGACGTGACTTTGACGGCGGCGCGGTGGGGCGCAGCCTTGCCGGCTTTCTGGGTCGGCGCCGCTACCACCGGGGTGGCGGCAAGGACGAAGGAAGGCGAGAGGATGCCGGCGGCAAGCAGGAGGGCGGTAATGGGTTTCAAGTCAGAGTCCTGGTAACACTACGTTATTAGACACGCGCAAAAGCAGGCGCAATGGAATACGAACGCAAGCATGCTCACGGGGCCCGCGCTGCGTCTTCGCTGCCCGGTGACATGATTGCTCTCGCAATTTACGTCATGCTTGTCACTTGCGCAAGTCCTGTCATCGAGCTGTTATCTGCCCGTGTTATACTCCACGGTTCCAGAACTATCTGCCTGTATATGAGACGAGCTCTCGTCCTGCTCTGCCTTTTTGTTTTCATCGCCTTACCCCAGGCGTTCGCCAGTATGGCTTACGCCAGCCCTTCCCCATTCCAGCATGCAATCGCGGCCTGCGCTACAGCCACGCCCGCCTTCACCGCAGACTGTCACGATGCCAGCGTGCCAAACGACAGCTGCGGGACGGAAGAATGCGACAACGACCCCATCACGCTGTACCCGAGCTCGCGCCAGGCCGTGCCGTTTTACGCCATCATTTGGCAAGCGGGACCGGGCGCACTTGCCGAAGCGGACGTGCGGCTGGCCACCCGGCCGCCGCGCGTCCGCCACTGACACCAAGACAGCAGCACCCATCACGCCTGGGGCATTGGGCCGCCAGGCAAGCTTGATACTTACTGACTTTACAAGGTTACACACATGGAATGGTTATTTGACCCGACAATCTGGGTCGGCCTGCTGACGCTGGTCGTACTGGAAATCGTACTGGGTATCGACAACCTGATCTTCATCGCCATCCTGGCGGAAAAGCTGCCGCCGCACCAGCGCGACAAGGCGCGCGTGCTGGGCCTGACCCTGGCCCTCGTCATGCGCCTGGGCCTGCTCTCGTTGATTTCCTGGCTGGTCACCCTGACCACGCCATTGTTTTCCCTATGGACATTCTCGTTTTCGGGGCGCGACCTGATCCTGCTCTTCGGCGGCCTGTTCCTGCTGTTCAAGGCGACCAGCGAACTGCACGAGCGTCTCGAAGGCATCACGCACGCCCAGACGGGCCCGAAAGTCTACGCCGGCTTCGGCCTCGTGGTGACGCAGATCGTCGTGCTCGACGCCGTCTTTTCGCTCGACGCCGTCATCACGGCCGTCGGCATGGTCGATAACCTGTACGTGATGATGGCGGCCGTCGTCATTTCCATCGTCGTCATGATGCTCGCCTCGAAGGTGCTGACGCGCTTCGTCAACGCCCACCCTACCGTTGTGGTGCTGTGCCTGAGCTTCTTGCTGATGATCGGCCTGTCGCTGGTGGCCGAAGGCCTGGGCTTCCACATTCCGAAAGGATATCTGTACGCCGCTATCGGTTTCTCGATCGTCATCGAGTTCTTCAATCAGCTGGCGCGCCGCAATTTCCTCAAGCTGCAGTCGAACGCCCCTCTGCGCGACCGCACGGCGCAAGCCGTGCTGAGCCTGCTGGGCGGACGCAAGGGCCGCGAAGCCGTGGAAGAGCACGAAGTCAAGGAAATGCCCGACGCCGCCGCCTTTGGCGTGGCAGAGCGCAACATGGTCAGCGGCGTGCTGACCCTGGCAGAACGCTCGATCCGCTCCGTGATGACGCCGCGCGGCGACGTCTCATGGGTTAACCTGAACGACAGCAGCGAGAAGATGCTGCAATTGCTGCGCGAAACGCCGCACAGCATGATTCCTGTCTGCAATGACGACCTCGACAATGTGCTCGGCATCGCGCGCAGCAAGGACCTGATCGAGGATCTGGTCTCGCGCGGCAAGATCGACCCGGCCAGCATGCGCGAAGCCGTCGTCGTGCCGGAAGCGGCCGGCGTGCTGAAAGCCATGGAAACCCTGAAGCGCTCGCGCGGCCAGCTGGTGCTGGTGGTCGACGAGTTCGGCACCGTGCAAGGCGTGCTCACGCCGATCGACATCCTGGAAGCCATCGCCGGCGAATTCCCCGACGAGGACGAGCAGCCGGACGTGGAAGTGCTGGGCCCCGGCCACTGGCGCATCGACGGTGCCACCGACCTGCATTACCTGGAGCAAGTGTTCGAGACAGAAACCCTGGTCAGCGAAGACGGCGAGTACAACTCGCTGGCCGGCTTCCTGCTGGCGCATTTCGAAAACATGCCGGCCGTGGGCGAAGTGCTGGAACTCGATGATTTGCGTTATGAAATCATCGAGGCCGACGAGCGCCGCATCGCCTGCGTGGACGTGCGCCGCATCGAGCCCGATCACAGTTTGTAACACAATGGCAAGCGTGCCCCGCTTGCCATGCCGTATGCTGGGGTCTGCCTATACTGGAGACGCCAACATGAAACAATCTTTGCTACGCCTGAGTTTACTGGCCTGCGCCGCCATCGGCGCCCACGCCAGCGCCCAGACCGCCACCATCAAGCCCGGCCTGTGGCAAGTCGACAGCAAGATGGCGTCGCCGGACGCCGCCACCGACAACGCCATGTCCATGGTGTTGCAGCAACTGGGCAATCTTCCTCCCGATCAACGCAAGCAGCTCGAAAGCATGGCTGCCAGCCGCGGCATGGCCATGCCCACCGTGGGCGCCGACGGCGCCGTGCGCGTGACGGCATGCGTGACGCCGGAGATGGCAGCGCGCAAGCAGATTCCCACGGGCCAGCCCGGCGATTGCAAGTCGAAAAACACAGCCACGGCAAACGGCATGAACGTATCGTTCACCTGTGCCAATCCGAAATCGAGCGGCGAAGGCAAAGTAATGTTTACGGGCGACCAGGCTTTCAGCATGCAGCTGGCCGTGACGACCAGCGCGCGCGGCACGCCGGAACAGGTGAATGTGACGAGCAACGGCAAGTGGCTGGGGGCCAGCTGCCCTGCCCCATCGGCCACAGCAGCTCAAAAACCGTGACGGAAGCCCATATTGAAGGCTGCGTCGCCCCGCCCTGCGTCGCTGGCATTGCCCACCGTGTAGCGGGCGCCGTTCCTGTTGTGAATCTTCGCGTAGGACGCATAGAAATCGCTGCGCTTTGACAGCGAATACGTGAGGCCGACGGCCACTTGGCTGGCGTCGCGGTTGGCCAGGTCGCGGTCATCCTTGCGCACGTACGAGGCCAGCAGCTTGAAGCCGCCCGCGGGCACGGACACGCCCAGCAAGGTGTCGCGGCTGTCCGACGACGACATCGACAGGGCCAGCGAGCTGTACGCATTGTTCGGATCCCACGGCGAACTGCCATAGCCCTTGTTGATGCCGATGGCGGCAAAGGCGGTGGCCACTTTCAGGTCGATATTCGCCGCGATCAGGGTGTTGCGGGCCGACATGTCGATGGCAGGCAAGGTACCGGAAGCGAGGATGAGGTTATTCTTGCGCTGGTGCGACACGCTGACATTCACGGCGCCGGCCGAATAGCCGAGGGTGGCGCCATACGCGCGGTTGTTGGCGTTGCTGTACGGCGACTCGCCAAAGCTGTAGATGGCGCTGGCGGTCACGCCGCGCAAGGCGGGCGTCACGTATTTGACGGTATTGTCGTAGCGTTTCACGCTGTAGCCGGCCAGGTTGCCGGCGCTGCCGGCCATGCCGCCCTTGAACGGGTCGGCCACGTCGGTCAGCGTCAGGTATTGCAGGTTGTACTGGCGCCCCAGGGTCAGCGCGCCCAGGCGGCTGTCCAGGCCCACGTAGGCCTGGCGGCCGAACAAGCGGCCCTCCTCCGACTGGCCCGTGTCGTTCTGGATGCCTGCTTCCAGGGTAAACACGGCCGTGACATCATTGCCCAGCGCCTCGCGGCCCTGCACGCCCAGGCGCGAACCGGAGGCGACGCCGCCAGACACCTTGGTGCCGGCGCAATGGGCGGCGCAGCCGCGCTCGGCCACGATGCCCGCGTCAAGCACGCCGTACACGGCAACGTTACCGGATGCAGCACTGCCTGCGCCATCGGCAGCCTGGGCCGGCGCGCCCAGCACGAAAGGCCCCATCCCTATCACAGCAAGCGCAAAATACGAGGTCTTCATGATAAATATCTCGGTAATGTGGGTGAAACTTTCCGGTATTGATCAGGACATGCGCTGTGTATCTGATCTCAGTGTTACCTTATCCCCGCTTTTTGTCCAGCCATCCGTGCGTTGCACAACAGAAACGTCAGCTTAGTCCCAGGAAAAGAGTCGCGCACTGACAACACGCAAGCGTGAGCAGGATTGTGGCAAGATGGCGTCAAAAGCAGGCCCTGCCGTAAAGCAATGTTCGGTGGCGAACGTTGCGCGATTTGACGCAGGCGGTACACTACTGGTTTTACCGACAGCGGCTCGCCCGTTTTTTCTGCATGCTAGCTATCCTCGAACGCATTGACCCCAACTCCAGCAATATCGACTTGCTGGTGGAATTATTCAACGCACTGCGTCCCAAGCGCTGCCACGACAGCGCTACCGCGATTGCCAACGTGCGCACCCTGCGCCAGCTTCTCAAAGGTAACCCCGCGCAAGCGCGCGCCCTGCACGAATACGTGCTGCGCGTACTGGCCGCGCGCCGCCACGCCAGCCTGTACACGGACATCGGCGTGCTGTCGAACAGCGGTTTTTTCACGGAATTGAAACGCCGCATCGCCTACCGCATGCTGCCGCCCGCCCTCGGCGACGAATACCTGAACGACGCGCTCGACCAGGTGCTGTACCTGAAAACCGATTATTTGTGGATCAGCAACGTGCCCGCCACGGACTGGCTGGAACTGTTCGACGTACTCACCAGCGAAGAGATCGAACTGGCCGTCGGCGACGGCAATATCATGCTGCCGGGCATGCTTGACGCCATCCGCACCCTGTCCTACCGCGTCTGCGCCATGGGCCTGGAGCCGGAATTGACGCGTTTCCACAATGAAATCGAAGTGTTCCAGTCGCCGTTCATGGTGCAGAACACGGAAGTGAACGCCTACCTGGACGCCTACACGAATTTGCTGCAAGGCGACATCGCGCACATCGAGGATGCGCGCCATTTGCTGGTGATGCTGGACCAGTGCGACGCCGTCATCGCCAAGATCCGCAAGAAAGCGCTGTACCAGGGCACCAGCATTCCCCTCACGTATTTATTGGTGGCGCTGGCGCAAAGCATCGAGCGCCTGCGCAAACTGCTGTTCCTGGTCGACACGAGCGGCGAGCTGCCGGCATCCAACAACGTGGATATCGCCGCCATCACGGTGGACGCCACGCAAGACTTGCTGCATCCACAGCCCGTCAGCCGCCGCCGCGCGGGCGCCGTGGGGCTGGCGCTGGAACTGATACGCGCGCACAACCACAAGTACAAGGTCAGCGACCTGTTTTCCGACAATATCAACTTGCTGGCGCGCAATGTGACGGAAAACGCCAGCCGCACGGGCGAGCATTACATCGCGGAAAACCGCCGCGAAATGGGCGCCATGTTCCTCTCGTCCGCAGGCGCGGGCGTGATCATCGGCTTCATGGCCCTGTTCAAGATATTGATGTCGTATCTGCGCTCGGCGCCGCTGGTCGAAGCGTTCATGTTCAGCATGAATTACTCGATCGGCTTCATGTTCATCCACTTGTTGCACTTCACGGTGGCCACCAAGCAGCCAGCCATGACGGCTTCGCGCATCGCGGCCGGCCTGCACAGCAAGGATGGCAGGAATATCGACCTCGACAGCATGGCGGAACTGATCAACAAGGTCTTCCGCACGCAAAACATGGCCGTGCTGGGCAACCTGGCAACCGCCATTCCTACCGCCTGGCTGATCGCGCTGGGCTACAAGGCGATCACGGGCCACAATCTGGTGTCGCCCGAAAAAGCCATGCATCTGCTGCACGATATCGACCCTATCGGCAGCCCCGCCATCTTCTATGCCATGATTGCCGGCGTGTGCCTGTTCGTGGCCGGCCTGATTTCCGGCTACTATGACAATCAGGCGCTGTACACGCGCTGGGCGCAGCGCATCGCGCAATTGCGCGGCCTGGGCCGCGTGATTGGCCAGGAACGCTTGCAGCGGCTGGGCATGTACCTGGAAAACAACCTCGGTGGCCTGATGGGTAACTTCTATTTCGGTATCTTGCTGGGCTCCATCGGTACCCTGGGTTTCCTGATCGGCTTGCCTATCGATATCCGCCACATCACCTTCTCGGCCGCCAACTTCGCCACGGCCCTGGTGGGCCTGGACCACAACATGAGCTGGCAGCTGGCCGTCAAGTCGCTGTCGGGCATCTTCGCCATCGGCACGGCCAATCTGCTGGTCAGCTTTGGACTGGCCCTGTGGGTAGCACTGCGTTCGCGCCAGGTGCGCTTCAAGCACGGCATGCAATTGTTGAAGATTCTGGGCAAGCGCTTCCTGCGCTCGCCCATCGTCTTCTTCTTCGGCTCGAAAAACCCGCCCCCCCTGGCACTGGCCGATGACTCGGCAAACCTGTCACTGACAAACAAGGCTCAAAAATGACCACCAGGCGCATGCAATCCTGCCTCACCGCCCTACTGCTGTGCTGGACCCTGGCTGCATGCGCCTCGCTGCCCGATGTCAAGAATCTCAATACCACCCTCGAACCGGTGGCCAAGCCCAATGTGATCACGGGCAAGGGCGCCTTGCTGAACGTCAACAGCCGGGCCGCCCTGCTCAACAAGCGCTGGGCCAAGTCCGGCATGGACTTGAAGGCCCAGGCCGCGCTGGAAGAGGCGGCCACGGGCGTGCCTTTGATCAAGGGCAACAAGGTGACCCTGCTGTTTGACGGCCCGCAAACCATGGCCGCCATGTTCCGGGCCATCAGCGAAGCGAAAAACAGCATCAATCTGGAAACGTATATCTTCGACCAGGATCCGCTGGGCCTGAAGTTTGCCGACATGCTGATCGAAAAGCAGCAAGCGGGCGTGACGGTCAACGTCATCTACGACAGCGTGGGCACCTTGGGCGTGTCGCAGGCGTTTTTTGAGCGCATGCGCGCAGCCGGCGTGCACCTGGTGGCCTTCAACCCCGTCAATCCGGCCAAGCTCAAGGGCGACGACTGGAAGATCAACAACCGCGACCACCGCAAGGTGCTGATCGTCGACGGCAAGATGGCGTTTACGGGCGGCATCAATATCAGCGATACCTATGCGAAAAGCTCGCTGTTCCGTTCGAAATCGAAACCCACCGACAAGAAAGACGTGGGCTGGCGCGATACCCACGTGAAAGTGGAAGGCCCGGCCGTGGCCGCTTTCCAGTGGCTGTTCATCCGCACCTGGGCGCAGCAAGACCAGGCCGACTTGCCGGACGCGAATTATTTCCCGATCTTGTCGGAAGTTGGCGACAAGCTGGTGCGCGTCGTGGCCAGCGAGCCGGACGGCGGTTTTGAAATCTACAAGGCGTACATCCTGGCCATCCAGGAAGCAAAAAAAACCATCCACATCACGTCCGCCTATTTCGTGCCCGACCAGCAGACGGTCGACGCCTTGATCGCGGCCGCCAAGCGGGGCGTGGACGTCACCGTAGTGCTGCCCGGCGTGTCCGACAGCGGCCTCGTGTTCCATGCGGGACACGCCCTGTACGACCAGTTATTGGCCGGCGGCATCCGCATTTTTCACTTGAAACTGGCCGTGCTGCACGCCAAGACGGCCGTCATCGACGGCGCCTGGTCGACGGTGGGCTCGACCAACATCGACATGCGCAGCTTCCTGCATAACAGCGAACTGAACGTGATCGTGCTGGGCGACAGTTTCGGCCGCGAAATGGAAAACGCTTTCCAGGAAGACTTGCGCGACTCGGAAGAAATCACCAAAGCAAAATGGGAAACGCGGCCCATCTCGGACCGCATGAAGGAATGGGCGGCCCGTTTCATGAATTATTGGCTATAAGGTACAGAAGTGTGCCCCGGCAGGTGGGCGTAGGTCGGCGTAGGTCGGCTTAGCGCAGCGTAATCCGACATCACCACAGCAATGAGCAAAGCCAACAATAGCGTCGGATTACGCGTGGCTTCGCCCCGCTAATCCGACAGCGGCCGCAAGCTGGCCCACACGCCGCCCTGGCGCTCGAACGCTTCCGTGCTGAACTTTTCAAAGTCGGCGCCGTCTTCATTCCAGCTGTAGCGCTCGACGCGGATGCAGCTGTCTTCGATACGGATGACATTGAACGAGTTCGACTCACCCCTGCCCCGCGTGGACGTGGCCGTGCCCGCCTGTACCATCAGGGCGGCATAGCCATCGATCTTGTAGCGCGCCGAGGTGTCGCCCGCATGGCTGGCGTGCAAATGGCCGGCCAGCAATAAATCCACGCCGCATTCGGAAAACATTTGCAGCGCCTGCGGCGCGCGGTCGACCAGGTCATCTTTGTCGAAATGCTCGGGCAAGTCAAATGGATGATGCGTGACGATGATGCGCGTCAAACCAGGTGGCAAACTGCCCAGGCGTTCACGCAGTACATCGATCTGCTCGTGGCTGATGCGGCCATCCTTGAACGTCAGCGAGCGGGCCGTATTGATGCCCAGCACGGCGATTTCCTCATCCACATATTCGGGCGACAAATCGTCCGTGACATGGCGCCGATATTTCACCAGCGGCGTCAAAAAGCGGGAAAAAACGTTATACAGCGGCACGTCATGGTTGCCCGGCACGACGATCTGCGGCCCCGGCAAGCTGTCGAGAAAGTGCCGCGCCTGCTGGAACTGGCTGCTGCGGGCACGCTGCGTGAGGTCGCCCGACACCACCACCACGTGCGGTTCCAGGCGCTCGACCAGCGCGCGCAAGGGTGCCAGCAGGTCCGCATCGACCCTGCCAAAATGCAAGTCAGACAAATGCACGATGGTACGCATGACCTACTCCTGGGCTGGCGCCGGCGCCGGCACCAGCACCGCCAGCGCGGCCTTGCGGATGCGGTACTGCAGCGGCGTATTCATGACGGTCACTTCGCCATCGGTGGCCACGCGCAGGCGCCGGTGTCGCGTGGCAATCTCCAGGTCGGTGGCCGTCAACACATCGAAATCCTTGGCTTGCGACAACTTGCCGAACAGCGCGTGCAAAGCCAGCTTCAGCAAGCCCAGGCGCCCCGGACGCTGCGCCACGTACAGGCTCAGCTGGCCGCCATCGAGCCGTTCGCGCTCGCCGATATTCAAGCCCTCCATCAGGTATTCATTATTGCCGATGAAGACGAAAGGCGTGCGCCGCGCATGCACGGCATCGTTGAGTTTCAATTGCACGCTGAGGAATGGGTAGCGGCGCAAGGCCGCCACCAGCGCCCAGCTGAAGGCCAGCCACTTGCCCCTTCCCAGCCGGCGCTGCTGCTTTTCGCGGTCGCGCACGATATCGGGATACAGACCCAGGCTGGAATTGTTCAGGAAGATGCGGCCATTCACGTCGCCCACGTCGACCTGGTGCCGCGCGCCCTGCGCCACATTGGCAATCGCCGCATCGAGGTCGAGCGGGATATTCAAATCCTTGGCGAAATGGTTCAGGGTGCCCAGCGGCAAGACGCCAAACGGCGTGCCGCTGCCGACAACGACGGACGCGACGGCATTGATGGTGCCATCGCCGCCACCGGCCACGACGATGGGCGCGCCATCGCGCAAGGCTTGCTCGGCCGTGGCGATCATGTCGGCGCCGCTTTGCGCCAGGGTGATGGCGGCGTCGAGTCCCACAGCGGCGAATTTCGCTTCAAGCTGCTGCGCCCAGTCGGGCGCGTAGCCGCAACCGGCGCCCCCATTGATGATGACTGCAATTTTACTCAGGATCGTTTCCCCTTATTTGGTTTGCCGGATATGCCGGCGGCGACGCAGGGTCGACACGCCGGCAATGCAGATGGCCAGCCAGCCATAGCTTTCCGCCATGGCCGCCAGCACATCGCTCAGGTAATGCGCGCCCAGGTAAATGCGGCTGAAACCCACGAGTGACGCCATCAGGAAAGCACCCAGCGCGATGGCGATGCGCTTGCCCCACGCGCCCGGCGCCGTCTGGCAAATCAGGTAGGCGGCCAGCAAGCCGTACAGGGCTGTCGAGGTAGCCGTATGGCCACTCGGAAAGCTGTACGTGCTCAGGGCCGTCTGCAGGAGGGGCTCGTCAAAGCTGGGCCGCGCGCGGACAAAAATGTACTTTAGCAGCAGGTTCAAAAACATGACGCCCGGCATGGTGATCACCAGGGTAAACAGCCAGTAATCGGCGCCCTTGCGGTGCAGATACCAGCCCAGCAGGGTCGCCAGGGTGATGGCGCCGAGCACGCCATGCGTATGCGTGACGACCAGCAGGAAGCTGGTGATCCACGGCACGGCATGCTGGTTGAACCAGTGCGCCACCTGCAGGTCGATCACGGTGATCCGGGCCATGCCCATCACGGCTTCGGCAATCTCGTGGAAGACCACGATGGCCACCAGCATCAGGGCCACGCCCACCGTCATATGCAGGCCCAGCTCGCCTTCGGGCGACAGGCGCGCCTCGACGAAACGGCGCAGTTTTGTGGCCCAGCCCGTGGTCATGCGCATGTCATTTTTCTCTTGCAAACTCATCTCTCTTTCATGTGCCTGGTGATGATCAAAAAAACCACACCAGTAAAAAAATACTGTTTATTCATACAGTAGCTGTGTTTTCATACAGTAGTTATGCTATTCTGATGACTCGTTCAACACATCTCCCTCAAAGGAATTGTCATGGCAACATTGAATAGCGGTTTTGGCTCACGCTTTGGCCTGGAATACGCCCCAAGCTCTTTCCTCGTCCGCATGGGCAAGCGCGAAATCCTCGTCTGCCGCGACTTCCGCAAGCGCTACTACACCGTCAATCCCTTGATCGAGTGCGGTACGGGCATCGAGCCGGGCTATGTTGAAGTGCTGCTGATGCGCCGCTGGCTTTTAATCTTATCTAAAGCGCATTAAGTCCACCTTAACCGCGTAGCGGTCCAGGTGTTCGGCCCGGTCACGCCGAAAACGTCTCAGTACCGGCCAGCAGCACGCTGGCCGACCCCTCACTACTGCGTACGTTCCGGTGCGGCCGGGCTGGCAGGTGTTTGCACTGGCAGCACCTTGTCAAAGACATTCGCTTCGTACCACAGCGTGACGAACAGCACCATCACGACGGGGCCGATGAACAGGCCCACGAGGCCCAGGGTTTCCACGCCGCCCAGAATGCCGAACAGCACGGCCAGGAAGGGCAAGCGGGTGGCGTTGCCGATCATGCCGGGGCGCACGAAATGGTCGGCGACGAACAACACGATGCTGCCCCACACGGCCACGCCGATGGCGGCGCCCACATTGCCCTGGAAGACCAGCAAGGCGGCCGCGCATCCATACGCGAGCGGCGCGCCGAACGGGATGATGGCCAGGATGCCCGTGGCAAATGCCCACAGGGCCGGCGACGGCAAGCCGGCAATCGCGTAGGCGATGCCGATCAGCACGCCTTCGGCCAGGCCCACCAGCACCAGGCCATTGACGGTGGCGCGGATGGCCGTGGGGATCTTTTGCGCATAGCGGCCCCAGCGTTCGGGGCGCAGAAAATGGCTGCCGACGGCCGTGATCTGGCGCGTCAGCGCTTCGCCATCCTTGTAAAAGAAAAACAGGCACAAAAAAGCCAGGCCGAAGTCGACCAGGCGGTGGAACACATCCGCACCCAGCACCTTGAGCATGTCGCGCGCGGAATGAAAGCCGCCGATGGCGCTGCCCGCAAAAAAATGACCGAGGCCGTGGGGCTGGCTCAGGGTAGCCAGCCACCAGTCGCCGATGGCGCTGCCGGCCAGCGGAATGTTCGCCACCCAGTGCGGCGCGGGCAAGCCGTCGGCATTCGCATGCACGATGAAATCGGCCAGCACGGGCACTTCGCGCGCCGCCTGTGCCACGCCGAACAGTACGGGAATGATGAAGATGCAGGCAAACGCCAGGGTCAGCGCGGCAGCGGCCACGATGGTACGCTGGCCCAGCGCCGCGCGCACGCGCAGGTACAAGGGCCAGGTGGCCACGCACAGGATGCCGGCCCACACGAGCGGCAAAAAGAACCGCTGCATGACGAAGGCCGTCACGGCGATCAAGGCCAGGGAAAAGCCTGCGCTGACGATGTCGCGCTGGGTATCGTTCATGCCACTCCATTCGTGCCCGACGCCACAGGCCGCCAGTATTTGCTACGCGCCAGTTGCGCAGGCGTAGCGTAACACGGCGGCATTCCGATTTACACGAGTGCCAGCTCCACCGGTTTGACACCGGCAAACACATGGTCGAGTTGCGCCGGCGTCAGACCGAACGTGCGGCGCAGCAAGCCGCCCAGCACGGCGCGGTATTCATTTAGAACCGGCATGTCGCGGTTCTGGAACAACGTCGCCTGCGATATCGCCACCTGCTCGCCCGCCACTTGCTTGCCTTTGATGCCGCCGCCCAGCACCCAGAATACACTGCCGTGGCCATGGTCAGTGCCGCGGTTGCCGTTTTCGCGGAAGGTGCGGCCAAATTCGCTGACCACCACGACCATGGTATTGCGCCAGGCACTGCCCATTTCCTGCGAAAACGCGGCCAGGCCCCGCCCCAGCTCATCGAAGCGCCCCGCCAGGTAGCCGCTGGCGCCGCCCTGCCCCACGTGCGTATCCCAGCCGCCCACGTCGACGAAACCGATGTTGTATTTATCCTTCATCAAACGGGCGATGCGCTGCGCTTCCAGTTCAAAACCCTTGGTACTGATGGCGTTGCGGTTGGCCGCCTGCATCTCTCCCGTCAGCTCCTTCGTCACGTCGTCGCGCACGACAAAGCCTGCGCTGACGGGCTGCTGCAGGGGCGTGCCCCGGTACATGGCGGCGATGATCTGGCTTTGACGCGCATCAATACCGGACTTGCCCACGGAGCGCAGCGCCATGTTCGGCACTTGCACGCCGCCCTGGAAAATCAGCGGTAGCTGGTCCGTGAAGGCGATGGCGGGATTGAGCGGATTGGCCTTGCCGCCATTCAAGGTCTGCACCAGGCGGTTCAGGAAACCCGAACGGAAGTCGCGCCGCGTGTTGATCTCTTGCCCCAGCTCGATCGTATCCTGCGTTTCAAAATGGCTGCGCGTCAAATCCGTCGTACCCGCAAACGGGATGAAGGCCGCCTCGCCGCCCATGAACATGGGATAAATAGTCTCGCGCAAGGCCGGATGCAAGGCCCAGTCCGCGTTCAGGGCCAGCGCGCCGTTTTCCGCACCGGGTTTCGCGATGGCGATATTCGGCCGCGCCGCATAGTAAAAATCGCTGCCGACCGGCACCAGCAAGTTGTTCGCATCATAGCCGCCGCGCAAAAAGACGAACAGCAGCTTCGCATCCGTGGCGGGCGCGGCCAGCAGCCTGCCCGCATGGGACAACAAGGGCGCGGCGGCCAGGGCTTTCAACAGGTCACGACGGTTCATGACAATTCCTTTCAGCGATGCATCATTTCGGGTGACGATAGCAGGAAGGTGTTCCACTCTTGCGGCGAAGCGGCCTGCTCCAGGGCCTGGCGCGTGGCCGGGCTCAAGGTCGCTTGCAGTGACTGGTAATACAGGGCGCTGGCCAGTTGCGGGAATGCCACTTTTTCCTGCGGCTGCGGGCCATCCGTCTTGAACAGGCCCGCGCTGCCCGAGCCGATGGTGCGGGCGATATCGAAACGCGTCGTCATCTGGCCGGGACTGGCCCAGGCGGCGTCTGTCAGCGGATAGCCGTCCGGTGTCTGGCGTCCGTACAGGGGCTGGCCCATGCGCGAAAGCCAGCTCAGCATGGGGCCTGCGTTCAGGATGGGCTTGTCGTCATAGCTGAGGCGCACGGCCGACACCACATAATGCATGGGGTCCTTGAATTTCTTGCCCAGCGATTGCCGGAATTCAGGGCTATCGAACATGGTTTGCAGCACGTCGGCGATCATGCCATCGCTGCGCTGGAAGGTGGCCGCCATGCGCGCTACCAGCGCTGCGGACGGATTGTCGCCGACGAAATACTGGGCCAGTTTGCCGCTGATGAAATGCGCGGTGGCGGGACTGCGGCTGAGGCGATCCAGCGCTTCATCAAGCTCGGCCAATCCCCGGCCCTTCACTGTTTGCCCAAGGAATTGTTTATCGCCGTAATCGTGGCGGTTCGGGTTGAATTCAAACAAGCCCCGGCGCACGTATTGCGATTGCAAGGCCGGTTTCACTTTCGGCGTCTCCGTGCCCGGGTTTGCGCCCAAGTTCACCCCCACCCCGGTCAGGATGCGCGCCAGTTCCTGCACATCCGTCTGGCTGTAGCCGCCGTTCACGCCCAGCGTGTGCAGCTCCATCAGCTCGCGCGCGTAGTTTTCATTGATGCGCTTGACGGCATTGGCTTCATTGTCCAGATAGCGCAGCATGGCCGGATGGTGGACGGTGGCGCCCAGCAAGTCACGAAATTTCCCCAAAGCATGCGGCGCGATGGCGTTCGCCTCGTAATCGCCCACCATGGCGCGCAAGTTGTGCTTGCCCTGGTGCACGCTGAAATGGTTGAGCCAAAACCAGCTCAGCTGCTGCTGCAGCTGGTTCGGCGAATACACGTCGAGCAACAGCGAACGCGTGGCCGCCTCGCGCGCCAGGCGGTTGAGTTCCTGTTGGTACTCCTTTTGCGCCTGCTGCTTGGCCATGTCGTCCATCACACCGGCCGCATCCTTGCGCTTTTTCTCCATAGAAATCACCAATTGATCCAGCGGCAGCTGGCTGATGGTCATGGCGTCGATTTGCGCCTGGACGGCGGGCGGCAGGTTGGCTTTGCCTGGGTGCAATTGCGCCCGCAGCCAGGCGTTCCAGCCTTGCGCCTGCAACTGGCGCACACTGCCCCCGTTCACGCCCCAGCTGACCCGTTCCAGCATGGCTACGTCTTGCGCCGGACTGGTCTGCGCACGATGATCGGCGTGGCCGGCAGGCTCGGTTGCGGCGCAGCCGGCCAGCAATAGCAGGGAAATCAAGGTCGTCGGCAAGAATCGGGGCGGGGTCATGGCAGTCCTTCAAGCGGGTTCATGCAGAATGCTTGAGGGTACGCCCAGCTTGAGCTGCGCATGATTGCCATTTGCAACGAGTTGTAATCAAAGATGCTATTTTAATAATTCCACACACTTGTCGCGCAGGAAATCGCGCAATTGCAGCACCAGCGGCGTCACCTGCGCCCGGTGCGTGCAGACCAGGTGCAAGGGCACAGCTTCGCCCGCCACCTCGGGCAACAGCGCTTGCAAGCGGCCCGCGGCTAGGTCGCACGCCACGTCGAGCCGCGATTTGTAGGCAATACCCTGCCCGGCCACAGCCCAGCGCCGCACCAGCTCGGCGTCGTCGGCGCTGCGGTTGCCGCTCACGGACACCGTCACTTGCTCGCGCTGGGGCAGGCGGTAAAAAGTCCAGCAGTCGTGCAAGCCGTCTTCCAGCGCGAAGCGCAGGCAATTGCGCTGCGACAAGTCTTCCAGCGCCAGCAGGGGGCCGTTTTCGCGCAGGTAGGCGGGAGACGCCACCAGCACCCGGTCGTTGGCGGGGGCAATCGGCATGGCGATCAGGCTCGAATCATCTTGCTGGCCATAGCGGATGGCCACGTCGACTTGCTGGCGCACCATGTCGGCCACCCGGTCGCTGACGCTGAGCTGGTAGTGCAATTTCGGATGGCGTGACTGAAACTCGTCCAGCCAGCCCAGCACCAGGTTGCGGCCCAGATCGGAGGGCATGGCAATTTTCAAGGTTCCGCCGAAACTGTCCTTGCCCGCCAACAGCGCATCGTGGCCCGCGCGCAGCAGGCGCAAGGCTTCCCGCGCGTGTTCCAGGTATTGCGTGCCTTCCGCCGTCAAGCTCAGCGAACGGGTCGTGCGGGCCAGCAGGCGCAAGCCCAACGCCCCTTCCAGGCGCTTGACGGCGGCGCTGGCCAGCGCGGGCGAAATGCCGATCTCGCGCGCGGCCGCCGACAAACTGCCCCGGTCGGCCGTGCGCACAAATACCTGCAAGTCATCGAGTCGCAGCAATTTTCAGCATTCCTTTGAAAGTGTTTCGGTACGCGCCCCCTGTTTCCAGGGCGGCATTAGCAGCATCATACGGTATCGACTCAACGAGGAAGAACATGAAAGCCATCGCCTACCACCACAACCTGCCCATCACGGATGCCGACGCCCTGCTCGACATCGAACTGCCCGTGCCCGTCGCTACGGGGCGCGACCTGCTCGTCGCCGTCAAGGCCATTTCCGTCAATCCCGTCGACACCAAGGTGCGCAAGAACCGCGCGCCGAAAGAGGGCCAGGCGGAAGTGCTGGGCTGGGATGCGGCCGGCGTCGTCACCGCCGTCGGCCCCGACGTGACCCTGTTCCAGGTGGGCGACAAGGTCTGGTACGCGGGCGCCATCAACCGCCCCGGCAGCAACAGCGAATTCCAGCTGGTCGACGAGCGCATCGTCGGCCACATGCCCGCCAGCCTGGATTTCGCCCCGGCCGCCGCCCTGCCCCTCACGGCGATTACGGCCTGGGAATTGCTGTTCGACCGCCTGCAGCTCAGCCGCGACAAGAGCCTGACGGACAAGTCCCTGCTGGTGATCGGCGCGGCCGGCGGCGTCGGTTCCGTGCTGGTGCAACTGGCGCGGCAATTGACGGGCGTGACCATCATCGGCACGGCGTCGCGCGCAGAAACGGCCGCCTGGGTGCAGGAACTGGGCGCCCACCACGTGATCGACCACAGCTTGCCGCTGGCGCAGGAGATCACGCGCCTGGGCTTGCCACCTGTCGACTATGTGATCAGCCTGAACCAGACGGACCAGCATTTCGAGCAAATCGTGGAACTGATCGCGCCGCAGGGAAAATTTGCCCTGATCGACGACCCCGAGCACTTCGACGTGCGCAAGTTCAAGGGCAAGAGCGTGTCCCTGCACTGGGAACTGATGTTTACCCGTTCACTGTTCCAGACGGCCGACATGGTCAAACAGCATGACTTGCTGGAAGAACTGGCGCAGCTGGTCGATGCGGGCGTCATCAAGACCACCCTGGCCGAGCGCTTCGGCACGATCAACGCGCAAAACCTGAAACGCGCGCATGCCCTGCTGGAAAGCAACACGGCAAAAGGGAAAATCGTGCTGGAAAATTTCCAGTAATCAGGTAATCAAAATGGCCCGAAAATCGTTGACGTTGGTCAAGGTCGGGCCAGTGATCACACTATCTCCCAGCGCCTGGAAGAAGCCGTGACCATCGTTGTTGTCCAGGCTGTCGCGGGGCTTGATGCCTTGCGCCCAGGCGCGCTGCAAGGTGTCCGGCGCCAGAAGCGCGCCGGCGATGTCTTCCTGGCCGTCAACGCCATCCGTGTCGCCGGCCAGCGCGTGGATGCCCTCGTGGCCATCGAGCGCGATGCCCAGCGCCAGCAAGAATTCCACGTTGCGCCCACCGCGCCCGTTGCCGCGCACGGTGACGGTCGTTTCTCCACCGGACAGCAGCACGCTCGGGGCGGGAAACGGCTGGCCCCGCCCGGCCGTTTGCAGCGCAATGCCGGCCATGACTTTCCCCACGTCACGTGCCTCGCCTTCCAGGCTGTCACCTAATATATACGGCGTGACGCCGGCCGCGCGCGCCACGGACGCTGCCGCTTCGAGCGCCATCTGCGGCGTGGCGATCAGGGTCGTGCGCGTGCGCGCCAGGCGTGTATCATCGGGTTTCACGGATTCGCCGCGCCCGCCTTCCAGCGTTGCTCGTATGCTGTCCGACAAATCGATGCCATAGCGGCGCACGATGGCCAGCGCATCCTCGCAGGTGGTGGCGTCGCCCACCGTGGGGCCGGAAGCGATATCGCCCAGCTTGTCGCCGGGCACGTCGGAAATGGCCAGGGTGATGACTTGCGCCGGATGGCAGGCAGCCGCCAGCCTGCCGCCCTTGATGGCGGACAAATGGCGGCGCACGCAATTCATTTCGCCGATGGTAGCGCCCGACGCCAGCAATGCGCGGTTCAAGGCTTGCTTGTCTTCCAGGCTGATGCCCTCCAGGGGCAAGGCCAGCAGGGAGGAGCCGCCGCCCGAAATCAGACACAGCACCGTATCATCAAGCTGCAAGTTGGCGACCAGTTCGAGCATGCGCTGCGCCGCCTGCATGCAAGCCGCATCCGGCACGGGATGCGACGCTTCGACGATCTCGATGCGCTCGCACGGCACGGCATAACCGTAGCGCGTCACCACGAGGCCCGACAGCGGCCCGGGCCAGTGCTGTTCCACGGCGTGCGCCATGGCGGCCGACGCCTTGCCGGCGCCGATGACGATCAAACGGCCCTTGGGCGCGGGCGGCAGATGGGGCGGTATGCAGTGCGAAGGCTGGGCCGCGGCGATGGCGGCCTGAAACATGGCTTGCAGCAAGGCGCGCGGCGCTGGGGTGGTCGTCATGGTGTTTCCTCCGATATCCGAACCCGATCATAGCAGGGACGGCGCCGCCCGGAAGCTACAATGGCGGCTTGATCACGAACAGGAATGCAATGAGCGACGCCATCGAATGGACCAGTCTTGCCCGCACCTTCGGGCTGTTTACCGTCACGGCCGTGGCCGAACTGCTGGGCTGCTACCTGCCCATGCTATGGCTGAGCAACAAGGGTAGCGCCTGGCTGTTGTTGCCAGCGGCCATCAGCTTGCTGATCTTCGTGTGGCTGCTGACCCTGCATCCGGCCGCCAGCGGCCGGGTGTATGCCACGTATGGCGCCATCTATATCGCCACGGCGCTGGGATGGCTGTGGCTGGTGGACGGCATCACGCCGGCCTGGACGGACATCGCCGGCGTGGGCCTGGCCCTGGCCGGCGCCGCCGTCATTGCCATGGGGCATAAGGCGGCTTGATGCGCATCAAGCGGCATGCGCGCGGAAATTCGTTTCCGCCGACCACGCCGCGCTGGCGCGGGCCAGCAGCACCGCTTCGCCATCGGCCAGCCAATCGTCGGCATCGGCAATCTTCCACATGGCTTGCAACAACTTGCGGCGCAAGTCCGGATCATCGATTTCATCGAGCAGGCTGTCGATCACGCCATTGGCCAGTTGCACGGCGCCATGCACGGTCGAGGTCAGCATGTCGTCGCACAAGTCTTGCAGCAGCTGTTGAAAAGCGGCTGGCGCCAGATCGATATGCTCGAGAATCTTGCTGCGGTGCATGGCTTGCAGCTCGGCGCTGGCCAGGTTGCCGTCAACCACCATCATCAGCGCCAGGATACGCCCCGCTGCCTGGGGACTGTTCATTTCATACGTACGCATAGTTTCTCTTCCCTTGTGAGTGTAAAAAGCGCGCCACCGCCCTGCGGGGCGCGCCGTATCGCTGTTAAATTCGCTGTTTATTTCTTGTCGCTGCGGGTGATGAACACGCTCGCTACGCAACTCGATACGATCAGGACTGCCACCACCAGCAACGACGCTTCCACCGGCACGTGGTACCACGGCATGATCAGCATCTTGGCGCCGATAAATACCAATACCATCGCCAGGCCATACTTGAGCATGTGGAAGCGGTCAGCCACGTCCACCAGCAGGAAGTACAGAGCCCGCAATCCCATGATGGCGAACAGGTTCGACGTGAAGACGATGAACGGGTCCGTCGTGATGGCGAAAATCGCCGGGATCGAATCGACCGCGAACACCAGGTCCGTCACCTCGATCAGGATCAGTACGAGGAACAGCGGCGTGACATAGCGCAAACCACCCTTTGCCACGAAGAAACGCTCGCCATGGTCGCCATCGGCCACCCGCAAGTGACGGCGGGCAAAGCGCAGCACCGGGTTGTTCGCCACGTCCGGTTCCGCGTCGGCCGCCACCAGCATGCGCATGCCGGTAATTAACAGGAAAGCGCCAAACAGGTACAGCACCCAGCTGAACTCGCTTACCACCCATGCGCCGGCCATGATCATCACGGCGCGCATGACGATCGCGCCCAGCACGCCATAAATCAACACGCGGCGCTGGTACTGGATCGGCACCTGGAAGGCGCTGAAGATCAACAGGAAGACGAACACGTTATCGACCGACAGCGCTTTCTCGATCAGGTAGCCGGAGAAAAATTCCAGCGCCTTCTGGTTGGCGATCTCGGGACCGGCCGTGCCGTTCAGATACCACCACAGACCGCCGTTGAACAGCAGGGCCAGGCTGACCCACACCAGCGACCATGTCGCCGCTTCCTTGACGCTGACCTTGTGCGCCTTGTTGCCGCCGAAAACGAACAAGTCCAGCGCCAGCATCGCCAGCACAAAGGCGATGAAGCCGGCCCACATGGGTGCCGTCGCAATACTTTCCAGGCCATTCATCGGCAGCCTCCGCAATTATCTGTTTGTATCCTGAATTCCATGGCACTCTCCTTGCATGAATTGAGCAGCCATCATAGTCTGATTACAAACATCGAACAAATCGAATATAATTTACGAATACATCGAAAAATTCGATGCATTTATTTTCGGGAAGCGCTATGTCCACACTCAACTTCAAGCACTTGCGCTATTTCTGGATGGTGGCCAAGACGGGCAGCATCGCGCGCGCGGCCGAGCAGCTGCACCTGACGCCGCAATCGATTTCCGGCCAGCTCAGCGAGTTTGCCGACACCCTGGGCGTGGAATTGTTCCGCCGCAGCGGGCGCCAGCTGGAATTGACGGAAACGGGCAGGCGCATCCTCAGCCATGCCGAAAGCATTTTCAGCACGGGCGATGCATTGCTGGAAATCGTGCGCGACCAGTCGCGCACGGCGACGACGACCTTTCGCGTGGGCTGCGCCGATTCCGTCTCAAAACTGATCGCTTGCCGCCTGGTCGCGCCCGCGCTGGGCCTGGCCGAACCGCTGCGCATCATTTGCCGCGAAGGCCGGCTGGCCAGCCTGCTGGCGGACCTGGCCGTGCACCGGCTCGACCTGATCATGGCGGACCGCCCCATGCCGGCCCATTTGAGCGTGCGCGGTTTTAACCATTTACTGGGAGAAAGCGGCATGACCCTGTTCGGCACCCCAGCCCTGGCCGCCACCCTGACGGGGGACTTCCCACAATGCCTCGATGGCGCGCCGCTGCTGCTGCCCGGTGAAGACTTCGCCATTTACGGGCGCTTGCTGCAGTGGCTGGGCGACAACCATCTGCACCCGCGCATCGTCGGCGAGTTCGACGACAGCGCCATGATGAAGGCCTTCGGCCAGTCCGGCGCGGGCCTGTTCTTCGCCCCCACCGTGATCGCGCCCCAGGTCTGCGAGCAGTACGCCGTGGTGGCGCTGGGGCGGGTCGACAGCCTGGTCGAGCAAGTCTACGCGATAACCACGGAACGCCGCCTGAGCCACCCGGCCACCATCGCCATCAGCCAGAGCGCGCGGCAAGAGCTGTTCGTGTAAGCGCTACACCGCGCTGACGACGATCTTGCCCGGCTGCCCGCCCCGCTCCAGCAGTGCATGCGCGCGCCGCAGGGTGGCCGCATCCATCGGCGACAAACGCTGCCGCAGCGTATGGCGCAGCACGCTCTCGTCCAGCAGGCCCGCCACGCGCTGCAAAATGCGCTGCTGTTCCTGCATATCGTCGGTCAGGTACAAAGGCCGGGTAAACACCATTTCCCAGTGCAGCGAGACGCTCTTGCCCTTCAGCGGCGCCGCGTCAAAAGCATCGTGGTCGTCGATGACGGCCAGCTTGCCGTGCGGCGCGATGAGCTCCACCAGTTCCATAAAATGCTGCGCCGTGTGCGACAGCGCCGCGATGTGGCGCACTGGCGCCACTTTCAATGCCGCCACCTGCGCCGGCAAAGGCTGGCGATGGTCGATCACGTGATGCGCGCCCATGGTGCGGCACCACTCCATGCTGTCGCCGCGCGAGGCCGTGGCGATCACCGTCAAGCCCGTCAACTGGCGCGCCAGCTGGATCAGCAGCGAGCCGACCCCGCCCGCGCCGCCCAGCACCAGCAGGCTGCCCCGTGGCTGGCGGTCGCCGGGCGTGATGGCAAAGCGCTCGAACAGCAACTGCCACGCCGTCAGCGCCGCCAGCGGCACGCTGGCCGCCTGCGCAAAATCGAGGGTCGCCGGCATGCGCGCGGCGATGCGCTCGTCAACCAGGTGGTACTCGGCATTGGCGCCCGCGCGGTCGAAGGAGCCCGCGTAATACACGGCTTGCCCCGGCGCCAACAAGGTCACTTCGCTGCCCACCGCAAGCACGATGCCAGCCGCATCCCACCCCAGGGTCACGACACGCTGCGGCACGTCGACCCGCCCCGCGCGCACCTTGGTGTCGAGCGGGTTGACGCCCACGGCGCGCACCTGCACCAGCACCTCGCGCGGGCCGGGCACGGGCATCTCTCCCACCATGTCGAACAGGCTCCCTTGCTCGTCCACGCCGCTGCCCTTGTTGAAACCAATCATCTTCATTGCTTGCCCCTGCAGATAAAAGCCCATGATAAGCAGCCACGCGACAAAGAAAAATATGCTTCAATACGTTTCACACCTGACCAAACTGTCATGAATTATGCAAAATCAGGATATCGATAATCTCTCCGGCGTGGCCCTGTTCGTGCAATTGGCCCAGGCGGGCAGCTTTGTTGCCGCCGCGCGCCAGGCCGGCATTTCGCCGTCCGCCGTCAGCAAGAGCCTGGCCCGGCTGGAGCAACGGCTGGGCGCACGCCTGTTCCAGCGCAGCACGCGCCAGCTGAGCCTGACGGCCGAGGGCAAGCTCTTCCTCGCGCGCAGCGAGCGTATCCTGACGGAAATGCAGGCGGCGCAGGAGGAACTGGCGGGCAATCAGGCGCCGCGCGGACGCCTGCGCCTGGGCTTGCCTGAATTGGGCGGCCTGTTCCTGCCCGCGCTGGCCGCATTTTCCCGGCAGTACCCCGCCATCGCGCTGGACCTGGACTTTTCCGACGCGCTGGCCGATGTCGTCGGCGATGGCTTCGACGCCGTCATCCGCATCGGCGCGCCCCGCGATTCGCGCCTGACCGCGCGCAAGCTGGGCCAGTTTCGCTCCTGCCTCGTGGCTACGCCCGCCTACCTGGCGCGCCACGGCACGCCCAGCCGTCCTCTTGATCTGCAACAACATGCTTGCCTGCACTACCGCTTCCGCCACAGCGGCAAGGTCGAAGCGTGGCAGCTACGCCAGGACGATGGCCAGGCAGCGCCGGAGCTGCCCTTGTCGATGGTATGCAACAACGTGGATACACGCCTGCACTTTGCGCGGCAAGGCCTGGGCATCGCCTGGCTGCCCGACTTTCATGTACGCCAGGCACTCGATGACGGCAGCCTGGTCGAGGTGCTGAGGGACTACGCGATCGCCGATCATCCGGCCCACAGTTGCTGGCTGCTGTGGCCGTCCGGCCCGCACCTGGCGCCGAAAGTGCGGGCCCTCGTCGATTTCCTGGCCGAGGCAGGCATTCTGTTGCCAGCCGCCCACGGATCAGGTGCATGAAATACATTTGAGCAAATATATCGATATAATGGCAAGTCTCACCGACGCCCTGCGCGCCCTACCCTGGACTTGCCGCAATGAAGCACTTGCACGATATTCCCTCTGCCTTCAAGCATGAATTTGCCAACCCGCGCCTGTGGTGGTCGCGCGCCGTCGTCGTCGGCATGGCCGCCATCGCGGGCCTCGTCGTCGTCGGCTTTACGTGGCTGGCAGAGGAAGCGCTGGACCTGTTTCTGTTCTTTAATGGCAAGGCCTGGTGGTTTGCCCTGCTGTGGACGCCGGCCTGCGCCGCCCTGCTGGTCTGGCTGACGCGCCGCTACGCCATGGGCGCGGCCGGCTCCGGCATCCCGCAAGTGATGGCCACCCTGGACCCGGCCGTGGCGCCGGAGCAGCGCTCGCTGTTCGTGTCCCTGAAACTCAGTGCCGCGAAGATAGGCCTGACGGCGGGCGGCTTGCTGGGGGGACTCTCGCTGGGACGCGAAGGCCCGTCCGTGCAGATCGCCGCCGGTGTGATGCTGGCCGCGCGCCGGGCGCTGCCCCATCACTCGCAGGTGAGCGCCCATTCCCTGCTGGTGGCCGGTGGTGCGGCCGGCATCGCGGCCGCCTTCAATACGCCCCTGGCGGGCGTCATGTTCGCCATCGAAGAACTGTCGCGTTCGCCCGAGCAGCGCAACAGCGGCCTGATCGTGGCAGGCATCGTGCTGGCCGGCATGATGGCCGTGTCCATCCACGGCAACGCCACCCACTTCGGCATCATCCACCCCGGCCCCATCGGCCTGGCGCTGGCCTTGCCGGGGTTACTCGTGACCCTGGTCGCGGGCGTGGCCGGCGGCCTGTTCGCGCGGCTGCTGCTGGCCTCCGCCCGCGGCAATCCGCTGGGCAAACTATCTGCATGGAGAAAGGGGCGGCCCGTATTGTTCGCCGCCGTCTGCGGTTTTCTGGTGGCGGCCATCGGCATCGCCAGCCACGGCGCCACGTTTGGCAGCGGCACCGTGGCCACGCGCGCCATGCTGGAAGGCTCGTCCGACGCCTCGCCCGCCTTTGTCGCCTTCAAATATGTGGCGACGTGGCTGACCGTCTGGTCGGGCGTGCCGGCCGGCATCTTCGCACCGTCCCTGGCCATCGGCGCCGGCATCGGCCACGATATCGCCGTGCTGCTGCACTATCCGCACGCGCCGGCCCTGATCGCGCTGGGCATGGTGGGTTTCCTGGCCGCCGCCACGCAGGCGCCGCTGACAGCCTTCATTATTGTCATGGAAATGGTCGACGGCCATGGCATGGTACTGAGCCTGATGGCCTGCGCCGTGGTGGCCAGCACAGTCTCGCGGGTGCTCAGTGAACCGCTGTACGGGGCGCTGGCGCAGCTGCAGCTGCAACGGTTGCCGCAGGCGGGCCGGGAAACTACATCGTAAACGGAAACGGTTGCATGCCCGCCTGCCTGTCATCGGGAGCGACGACGGCCAGCAAGGCGCTCAAGCCCTGGTTCAGGTGCGCCAGGCTGTCGGCATCAAGCTGGCTCAGCGCGCCGGGCAGCAAGCCGCGCGCCGGCTGCGGTGCGCCGGCGATCACGGCCTGCCCTTCCGCCGTCAGGGTCAAGGTCACCACGCGCTGGTCGGGCTGGTCGCGCGCCTTGCGCACAAAGGCTTTTTTCACCAGCGCCTCGACCAGGTTGCTGGCCGTCGTCTGGTGGATCGACAGCTTGCCAGCCAGCTCGCCCATGCGCAGGCCCGGGCGCTCCAGCAATTCCTGCATTACCCATAATTGCGCGCCCGAGACGCCGCATTGCTTCTCGATCTGCGCCGAGTGGCGCTGCGCCGCGCGCATGACGACGCGCATGTTTTGCAAGGCCATGCCTTGCGCCCTGGTCAACGCCGAAACTTCCGCTTCCACCACCATTGCCTCCAATATCGCACCGGCTTCGCGCCTGCTGGCGGGCCGGAATCCCTGCATGATACCTGCAAAGGTGGGTGGATTCCTAGCGCATGGGGACTGGCTCGTCGGCTTGCCACGCCTGTTCCAGCACCAGCTTGCCGGCCTTGTCCCACTGGCGCTCGATGCCGTGCTTCTTGCCGTGTTCGTACGGCACGATCTGGTGCAGGCTGCCATCGCTGTACCAAGTCTGCAGCAAGCCGTGGCGCTGGCCTTTGACAAACGGCGTCACGCTGGCGCGCACGCCGTTGGCATGCCAATCAGTCGTATCGCCGTGGTCGCGCCCCTGCGCGTCTTTCTGCCAAGCAAAGATGGGGCGGCCGTTCGGACCCCACGTTTGCAAGCTGAGCACAGCACCTTTCCGGTACAGCGACTTGCTCGACACGACGCCATTGCCATGGCTTTCAAACGACCAGCCGTCGGGCTGGTCGTGCACCCACACGGTCCTGGCCCGCACGCTGCCATCCCGGGCATACGTGACAAACTCGCCCTCGCGCTTGCCATCGACGAACTGGCCCCGTTGGAACAGCTTGCCATCGTCATAAAACGATTCCTGCACGCCATCCATCTTGCCATTGCGTCGATACGAGCGGTGGCTGACGGCACCGTTCGCGGCATACGACACTTGTTCACCATCGGCCATCTCGTCATCGTGATACAGCGTCTTGTGCGCCAGCTGGCCATTCTCGTGATACGTTTCCGAGATGCTGTCGCGCCCGTTCGGCAAGGCGGTTACCCGCTGCTGGACCTGGCCATTCTCGAAGTACACGCAGCCGCCGAGCAGCTCCTCGCCTTGGGCATTGAAGTAGGTTTCGCGCAGCAGCTGGCCATTCTCGTAATAATGCTTGCGAAAACGCACGAACCTGACCTGGCTCAAGTCCAGGTCGGTGGTGTAGGTTTCAAAGGCCAGCACGCCCGGCGTGTCGGGAAATTCGAGCCGCACATGCCAGGCGCCCAGCGCCTCGTCGCGCTCAGGCGGCGTGCGCAGCGCGTACGCGGCGCGACGTTGGTTGCTGGGCATAAAATTTATATCCAAATACATGGTGTGGTCTTCCTCCTGTAGCGTTGGTGCTGGGGTTGGCGTTGGCGTCTGCGCCGCCGGCTGTTCCTGTGCCGCCACGGGTAAGGCTGCGCCCATGCCCAGCGCGGCAGCGAGCAGCCAGCGCATCGTCTGTTGTGTGTGCATTGTGTTCCGTTGCAATGTTAGTGTGCGGCGCCATCATAATGGAATGCAACGTTTTCCCCTGTCACGACAGAAATGCATGAGCAGGGAGAGGCAAGAGCAGACTGGGGAGGTGGGATAACCGGATGCGCCAACAAGCACATCCGGCACGACGGAGGAAAGCGAGGAAGGTCAGGACTTTTGCGGCTGGTAACGGCTCAGCAGCGTCTGGAAACGTTTGTCATTGCGCAAGGTATCGAGATCGCGGTCCTGAGCCATCTGGTCGAAATACTGGAAACCATCCTTGAAGCTGGCTTCGAATTCGCTCAGTGCATCGTCCGTGCGGTTCTGCTTCAGGCGCAGGATAGCCACGTTGTATGACACGAGCACATTGTGCGGATCACGCAGGCGCGCTTCAGCGAGTTCCTTCTCGGCCTCGTCGAGCCTGCCCTGCGCCATCCTGGAAATGGCCGTTTTCAGCATTTCATTGGCGGCAGCCTTGCTGCTGGCCGTTTCCGCCCCGGCCGCATCGCCATTCGCCAATTTCTGGTCGCCTTCAATGCGCAGCGCCTTGGTCTCTTCATCGCTGGGCGCCAGCGCCGCATTCTTGCCAAGGTCGATGGCCACTTTCACCGTCTCGACCAATACCGGGGCTGCCTCGACCAAGTCCGCCGCAGCCTTCAAGGGCCGCTGTATATACCAGTAGCCGCCGGCGCCAAGCGCCAGCACCAGTACGCCGGCCACGGCCGCCACCGCAATTTTCTTGTTCGGGCCGCCGGGGCCAAGCTGGCCGCCAGCCTGCAATTCCATCGGCGTATCGCACTTCGGACACTTCACATCGTCGCCAGGGGAGCGCTCGAACACTTCGCCCGAGTTTGCGTTATCGCAATCGCCGAGGGTGGGACATTTATATTTCGCCATCGTAGTACCTTTTACTGTGAGAACAGGCGTGGCAGTCTTGCGCCACCGCGCCCGGATAAATGGTTAGTTCGCCTGAGGCATGCGGATCAGCGCACGTACGGGATCGCGCAGGGAGCGCAGGGCAAGGAATTCAGGATCCTGGTCATCTTCACCTGCAGCCATGAAACGCTGCGTCGCCAGATCCGTGTATTGCTTGAACAATGAGTTCTTTTGATCGATATGCTGGAATTCCACCTCGATCTTACGCGCCACTTCCTTCTCGATGGCTTTCTGCAGATCGATCGGATGCTCGGTTTCCATCACATCATGCAAGCTGGCGCCGGCCAGTACCTTGGAAGACGGCAAGCCATCTTCCATGGCGATAAAGACCCATTCCGGCAGGCCGGACTGGCGGTTCGGGCGCTGCTTGATCATCTGCAACAAATTGGCCACCAACAACGTTGGCTTGCGCATGCCGCGTGCCATGGTCTCGTTTGCCGTGCGGGCAAACAGGGGCGGCAGTTTCTTGCCATTGCCTTCGCCGTGCAACAGATACGATTCGTTATGATCCGTCAACAAGCCGTCATAGTGGCGTTTGAGGTAGGTCAACGATTCCGTGTAACGCAGCGGCATCAGTGCCGTCACCTTCATGATGACGATCTGATTCGGCATCTGGCCAATGCTGATGGTGGTGCTCGAAGCCGAATCGCGCTGCGACTTGAATTCGTTTTCCAGATCCGCACGGAAAGCCTTCTGATGCTCGCAGGCGGGCAGGAACACGCCCACGGTTTCATACACGCCCGGTGAGGCATTGCCCACCTTGCGGTCGACCTCGGTCTTGTTGAAGACCAGGGTACTGCCCGCCTCGTCGTACAGGCTTTGCACGAACTGCTTCAGGCCGCTCTTGTTGGCGTCGTACTGCTTCTGCAGCCGCTCGACTATATTGACATGCAACACAGGCGGCAAGTTCTTGGCGATCTCGCCATGCGCCAGTTCCACGATGCGCGCCGATTCCTGCGACAGCGTGCCGATGATGCTGCCCAGCGAAATGCTGCGGTTGAGCTTTTCAAACGACTCGACTTCGACCCCTGCCAGGTTGATCAGCGACTGGCGTACGCGCTGCGTGCGCGCCGCCTGGCTGACCTCGTCGCTGACCATGGCCTTGAGGATGGCCGTGATGGCGCCCATGTCAAAGATACGCTTCTGGTAGGCTGCATCGGCTTCGCCCAGGCGGGCCGCCTTTTCACGGTTGAACTGGTCGGTTGCGACGGCCAGGTTCTGATGCAGCTCATCGATCTTGCTGCGCAAGGTCAATAGTTGTTCCTTGACGAAAGGCATCAACGTACTGGCAAAGCGCAAGCCCTCCAGCGTGGTGCGCGCGACATACAAGTCCTGGTGCTGGGTAGCAATATCGGCAAACAGGCCGCCGCGCTTGTCCGTCAGGTGCTTGCCGAGGAAGCCCACCTTGTTGAATTGCGCCGACAATTCCGTATTGCGCTGCTGGATGCCCTGCAAGACTGCCGGCATCTTGGCGATGCGCTCGAGGACGATATCCTGTTTTTCATCGAGCGCCAGCACCAGGGCATCTGTGTAATGGCGCAACTGCAACAGCGAAGCCGTCCCTGACTTCCAGCGTCCGAACAGCTCTTTCTCGATATGGCGGCCGATATGGCGCGCCATGTCCAGGCGTGCATTGCCCTTGACTTCGTAGAATTTGCGTACGCCCCCCATGGTGCGGTAGGTATCGTCGAACACCTTGGCCAGGCGCGTGTTGAGCACGTCGATCCAGCTGGTCTCTTCGATCAGCTTGTCCGCCTTGATTTCCGGCGCCAGGCGGTTGACGATCTGTTTCCAGTATTCCTGCGGCGGCTTCCAGTTGCTGTTCTTGACGTCGTCGTCGAGGATGCCCGTCTCAAGCATCAGGTGGGCATCCGTCAGCAGCAGGCTTTGCAGCACCTCCGCCTTGCGCACTTCCGAGCCCCAGTCTTTTTCCAGCGCTTCGTCTGCATAGCCTTCGCCCTGGCGGAAATTGTTGAACATCAACTGACGGCTGGCCTGCTCGGCGAAGCCATACGCGAGAAATTCCTTGATTTCCTGTTCCGGCACGACCACGCGCTTGATACCGAACGAGAGGAACAGCTTGGCGCGTGCCTTGCCCACATCGTCTTCCGTCTCGAAATTGATGATGTCGTTTTCACCCTTCTCGGCCCGGTGCAAGCCTTCCCATGCCTTGTTCAGGGTCTTCTGGTAGATGAATTCGGCCACGATGGTGGGCAATTCCGATTCGACTTCGAACTGGATACCATGCTCGTTGATGTTGTTGATCAGGTAGCAGCCGTTGAAATACACGTCATGCGCCATCGGCGTACCATCGAGCAAGTTGATCGGATGGTATTTGCCGACGGCCATCGCATTGAGTTCGGCCAGGGCTGCATAGCCATTCGCGTAGTAGTTCGAGAAGCCGGCCACATCCTTGACGCGCTTGGAATTTTTCTCAGGCAGGAAAGCGTAGATCAGGATGCGGTATTTGTCATGCTCGGGCAACTGGTGGCGAATTTGCGCCACCGCATCGACCACCGAACCGCTGCCCGTGCCGCCGGCCAAGCCGCAGACGACGTGGATGGTGACGCCCGTCTTGCCCTGCGATTGCAAGTCGTGCACACGCTCTTCGATCGCCTTGACGAACTTCGGCGCGTTCTGCGCAAACACCATGCGGCCCAGCTTGCGCCGTTGCGCCGCACCGGCGATGCCCGGCTTGACAAAGTCGAAGATGGCGCGCGGCTCGATCCAGCCCTGCATGCCGGGGAAGGAACCGGGATCGTCAAGCACGGGACGAATATTGCTGGCCGTATTGATGGCCACTTGACCACGGTCAAGCTCGATATCCTTGCCCAGCACCTTCCATTCGTCGCGCTTGTCCAGCTCGTCGGTGGAAGTATCGATGTAGAGGAAATCGAAGCGCGCGTCGGACACGCTGGCGCCGTCGGCATCCTTGTTACGTTCGATGGTTTTCTTGATTTGGCGAATGATCTTGCCGCCCGTGCCGCCGAGGCCGACGATCAGATGATTATTTGACATAGCGTTCTATCGTTAAGGTGAGCAGGAATCGGATTTATTGATGCGACAGCTGCAATTTCAGGTACAGGCCGTCATCCTTGGACGTGAGGGTCTTGACGATGTAGGCTGCCACATGGCCCCCCGTGTCAGGCTGTGCGTCTTCGCTGAACACGATGGCTTTCGAGGCATAGCCCTGGCCTGTGGCAGGCGCGGCGGCGCATTCGCTGTCGGGCGTGAAGACCACGCTCTTGGCGCTGTAGCCGGCATCGGCCAGCTGCGGCTGCGCGGGATCGACGGTTTTCCACTCGGTGGCGCCGGTCACGACCGGGGTGCCGGTCGAAGCGACGGCCTGTGCCGGTGACGGGCAGGCGGGGCCGCCTGGATTGCTGACACCGCTATTGCTGGCGACCAGGTCCGGCTGCAGGCCGTTGATCTTTGCCGTGGCGGGCACGTCCAGCGGCTTGGGCGACATGTACACCAGCAACTGCTCGGTGCCTGGAGGACCTTCGAACTCGAAGGCGCCGCGCCCCGGCAGGAATACCGTGCCCATGGCATCGATGAAATTATCCTTGCCCGGCTGCGGATAGATCTGCGTGACCTTGCCATCCGGGGCCTGGTTCAGCACATACACATACGATGGGCGATTCACCTTGACCCCCAACTGGAACTTCTCGCCCGTATTAAATTTGCGGCTGGCCAGGACATCGCGCGTGGAACCGTCGCTATTCTTGATACGGATGAAGTAGCTCGTGCCGATCTGTGCATCGGCCTTGCTCTTCTTGGCCGTTGCCACCACGGTTTTCTTGGCGGCGACCTTCTTGGCTGCTGCCTTGACGGGTTCGACAGGTGCCGGCGTGCCCGTGTTGGCCGTCGAGACGCCGCCATCTTCGGCAAAAAACAGCGATTTGGCGCTGTAGCCCTCTTGTGCGGCAACGCCGTTCATCAACAGGGCGAGGGAGAGTGCAATGATTGTTTTTTGCATGATTCGCTTTCCAGAAGTCACGCGGGCAGCCGCCAGGCGCCTGCCCGCTGGTGGTTTTACAGATACAGGTTGTCTTGCTTGGCAGGGAAAGTGGTGTACTTGCGGGGCATTTGCTGTTCCGCGCCCTTGCTGACGCGATTCGCAGTCTCGGCCGTAAAGATCCGCGCACTCTCGAAGGCTGGCTCGATGTCACCCTGAGTGCGCTCGAGGTAGGCAAAGAACGTCTGCGTAAAGAAAGATCCCTTGAGGGTTTTCGATGGCGCCAACGGATTCGGGAATACGCCGATATGCTGCTCGGGACCCAGCGCTTTCTGTCCCGCGCTGGTCGCCGTAATCACCGTGTAGCCATTGCGGCTGCGGTCGATCTTCTGCGGCACGCCCTGGCGTCGCGCCTTGTCGTTGGCCGCCGCTTCGTCGGGGCTGAAGACGATGGCCTTGGCGGTATATTTCTCGCCCGTCCAGGCTGCCAGCGAGATGCCTTCACGCTCGGGCTGGCCGTTGTTGGCCTTCAGGATGAACGCCGTCGACTCGTCCTGAACGTCGTTCAGCATTTCGCCGCTGTAGCAAGTGTCGATGAAGACGCGCGTCTCGCGGCTGGGCTTTTGCGCCAGTTGCTGCACCAGGCTATCCGAGACGGCCGTTTCCTGCAGGTGCAGCAAATAATCGGTCTTACCACGTTTGAGGCCATCGGTACTGCCGGAATCGACCGCAATGATGGACATGCGGCGCTGGTCGATGCCATCGGCCGAGGGCACCGGTGGCGTGCCATGGCTGGACATATAGATGAACAGGCTGTCGTTGCCGCGCAGGCTGTTGCCCACGTCGGCGATCTTCGCCTCGATGTTCGCCTTTGTTGCTTGCGCCCCGAACAACGACGTCACCTGGTAGCCGGCGCGCTGCAGGTGGCCGGCCACGATGCGCGCATCATCCTCGCCCTGGATAGGCTTGAGTACTGCATCATCGCGAAATGTATTAATTCCCACCACCAGCGCGCGCTTTTGGGGCGCGCCCAGGATGGCCAGTTTTTGCGCGTTGCGCTGTTTGAAGAAATCGGCGCTGGCTTGCTGCGCATCCCGTTCCCAGTGCCGCTCCTTGATATTCTCCGGATAAATCGGCGAGGTCGTCTTCAATCCCACGATGGATTGGGCAATCACGAAAGCCCGCTCCACCTGCAGCTCATTCTGATAACTGCCAGCCAGACGCACGCGCCCCACCTGATCGCGCACCACCGTGGCGTCATGTAATCCGTGCTGCCTGAATTTCACGGCGATTTTCTGCAGCAATTCCGGCGGCACGTCGTAGGAATAATAAACCGGCTGATAACCTGGTAATTGATTGGCGGCACAACCACCAAGCAACAGCATGGCAATAACGGCACAACTACACCATAGCGATTTCATCATGGGATGCACTTATGAAAGGAAGAAAAAAATGCAGGCAAGCCGCCCGATAACAAGGGCAGCCTGCTGCGTTACCAGAAATGTCGAATGAGGCTTAAATAATGGTAACTGTCTTCGATTCCGTCACCACCGGCGTGCTGGCGGTTTTCATCTGGACTTCATAACGCAACTGCATGCCAGGCTTGAAATCTGAGGACAAGGGGAAGTTAATGCTATCGGTGTGCTGCGCCGGTTCGAACGTCTTGACTTCCGTGCTGCGGCCAGCCGTAAACGGCATTGGCTCTTCTTTGCCATTTTCGATAATGTAGATTTTCCGCGAGATTTCCACCGGCGTTTCGGCATCGTCCGGCGTCAGCACCGTGAATTTGGTATTCATGGGAATGCTGGCAGTGCCGCTTTGTATGGAGCTTGGCATATCGATACCCACGATGGCAGTCTTGATGCCTTCGCTCGGTTTGTATTTGGCAGCCTTCTTGGCTTGCGCCAGGGTTGCCGAGCGGGTGATGTTCGATGCCGGGATCCAGCTTGGATTCTTGGTATAGCAGGTATTGGTCGCTTCGTAATACGCCTTCACGAAGCCGATGCCGCCGCCAGCCAGTGCGCCCAACGCGGTTGCCTTGATGGCATCTTTTTTCTTCATTCCACCAAACAACGATGCCCCCAGGCCCGTCAAGGCACCCACGGCGGCGCCCTTGGCCGTCGCCGTCACCTGCTCCGACTGCACGCAAGAATTCAGATCGGCATAGGCAGATTCCTGCGCCGCCACGTGCGACGTAACAAACGTCAGCGCGCACAACACGGCAGTGCTCATTTTTGACGGAGAGAAAATCGGATTCATCATTGTAGTGTTCGTTTCAAATAAAAAAACAGGTTGAAGGCAGCATAAGACATGCAAGACTCCCAATACCATCCCGCATGAATACTCGCTTGGCAAGGAATTCAATGGCAATGGCGATAGAAATCATCCCGGCAATGCAAAACAAATAGCCATGCGCCCGACCAGCCAAACCTGGCAAAACATGTCACATTTCCAGCACGCGCCAGCCCAATATGCGAAACTATTTCCGCACGGAATTTATTGTAACTGAATTTAAAAACAATGAAAAACAAAATTAAGATCCAGCCAATAATAATTGCAGATATTACAATCTCAATTTGCATCATTATATTGATGCGAAAATTAAATCAAAATCGAACTGTTACTTTTTGATAGATTTCAACAGTTTATTTCGTGTATATACAACCCAGCATAGCCGGGCATAATTTTAAAATAAATACTTAATATTTTTCTGAATTCAGTTTGCATATTCCCCTGATAATATGCGGCTCCTGGCCCTATTTTTTCGATCCAGAAACAAAAGGGCGCCACATGGGCGCCCTTTTGTTTCTGGTTTCCGCCGCACCGCGTGCGGCGCGGCATCTCAATCCACGCTTTCCTTGACCGGCGACAACTGGCTCGCATGCAGGCGTGTATACGCACCGCCCTGCTGCAGCAAGGCGGCATGACTGCCCGACTCCACCAGACGGCCACCTTGCATGACGACGATGCGGTCGGCGCTTTCGATGGTGGATAAACGGTGGGCGATGACGATGGTGGTGCGCTTGCGCATCAACACTTCCAGCGCCGCCTGCACCTGTCGCTCCGACTCCGTGTCCAGCGCGCTGGTGGCTTCGTCCAGCAGCAAGATGGGCGCATCCTTGTACAGGGCGCGCGCAATGGCCAGGCGCTGGCGTTGTCCGCCCGACAGGCGCGAACCGTTCTGCCCCGCCTGGGTGGCATAACCTTGCGGCAACTGCATGATGAAGTCGTGCGCGTAGGCGGCGCGCGCCGACGCTTCGATGCGGTCCTGGTCCGGGGCCGGGTCGCCATACGCGATATTCGCCGCCATCGTGTCGTTGAACAAAATCACATCCTGGCTGACGAGGGCGAACTGGCGCCGCAGGGCCAGCAGGGCGTAATCGCGCACGTCCACGCCGTCGAGCAAAATCTGGCCGCCGCTGACGTCATAGAAGCGCGGCAGCAAGCCCAGCAAGGTTGTCTTGCCGCCGCCGGAACCGCCCACCAGGGCTACCGTTTCGCCGGCGCGGATGTCGAGCGTGATATCGCTCAAGGCCGTGGGCGCATCGGGATCGTCGCTGTTGTAGCGGAAGTGGACGTTTTGCAAGGACAAATTGCCCTGCACGGCCGCCGGGGCCACTGTGCCCGGGTCCGGTTCCAGCGGCGTGTCGATCAAACCAAAAACGGACTCGGCCGCAGCCAAGCCACGCTGCAGCGGCTCATTGATCTTCGTCAAATTCTTGATCGGCGACTGCATCGCCATCAACGCACCCATGAAGGCAACGAAGGCGCCTGGCGTGATGGCCCCGCTTTGCGCGCGCAGCATGGCGAAATAGATCACGGAGGACAGGGTGATGCCGACGAGCATCATGATGAAACCGGAATTCATGGCCGAGGTGGCGGCATGCTTGACGGCCAGCTGGCGGTTGCGCTTGACCACGTCAACGAAGCGCGCCTGTTCATAGTCTTGCCCGCCGAAGATTTTCACCACGCGCTGGCCGGCTATGCTTTCGTCCAGCACGGACGTCAGCTCGCCCACCGCTTGCTGCGAACTCTTGCTCAGGTGGCGCATGCGCCTTCCCGCCAGGGTCACGACGATGGCCACGATGGGCATGGACGCCATGCAGAACAGGGCCAGTTTCACGTCTATACTGAACAGCAAGATCAGGTAGCCGACGGTGGCGACGGAATCGCGCACCATCACATTGAGCACGTTCAAGCCCGCCTGCGACACCTGGCTGGCGTCGAAGGCCACGCGCGACTGCGTCAGGCTGGTAGTGGTGGTATCGAAAAAGCGGCTGGGCAGGCGCATGATGGTGACGAACATCTTTTCGCGCAAATCGGCCTGCACCCGGCTCGATAGCCATACGGAACCGTAATCGCCGGCAAAGCTCGACACCATGCGCAGCACGGCCAGGCCCAGGATGGTGGCGGGAATCACCCACAAGTCCACCTGCCCCGCCTGTGCCGGCAAGAAACGGTCGACCCAGCCCTGCAGCATGCCCATCACGCCGGACGCGGGCGCCACCTGTGCGCTGGCCGTCGTGCGCATGGCGTCGACCACGTTTTGCAACTGGCGGATTAACAACACATCGGTGGCGGACGCCACGCCCACGGCCAGCAAGGTGGCGGCAACGATGGCGCCATAGCGGCGAAACTGGCCGACCAGGCGGAAAAACAGGAGGCGACTTTGCTGCATGCAGGTGAGAAAATTGAGGGTAAAACGTGATTCTAACCGTTGCAAGACGTACTTATGTGAAAGTCGCACCTTGCCGGTGCAGAACCGGCAAGGGAAATGCACGCACTATCAGCTCTTCGCCACTTTCCACGCGGCCGTGCCAACCTTGCAGACCTTCAGCTTGAGGGTCTGTTCCTGGCCCTTGGCGCTCAAGCCTACCTGCACCTTGCGGCAGGTTTGCGCATCCGTCTTTTGCGTGTCGCTGGCCGTGATCTCGGCGGCGATGCGCACGGAATTGCGCAAGCCTTCATTGCTCCATTGCACGGTTTCGCCATCCTTCTTGTCATTGAGCACGTCGCTGACGGCTTTCACGAAGACGGGCTTGTCGTTCTTGTTCAGGTAAGCCATCGGCGTATCGGCCAGGAAACCCAGGCCGACGGCGGAAGCGGAAGCGCTGAAGACGACGCTGCCGAAGATCAGGGCGGACAGCAGTGTGGCGGGACGAATACGCATGGAAAACTCCTATAAAGTAAAAATCGGAACCGCTGGGGCGGTCCTTAGCCGGGATCCGCCGACGACAGCGCCGTGGAAAAATCCAGCAGCCTGTCCGTCTTGGTGACGCCATCATAGCCTACGCCGACCATTTTTTTCTGTAAAGCAAGTGCACGCTTGACTTGCCGACGCTGCGGGCTTTCAATGGCATTAGTTTCCTATTATTAACTTTGCCTGCAGCCACTCTCCTGGCGCGGCAGCGATGAAAGGATGGCGGCGATGGCACTGGCACAAGAGCAGCAGCTGATGGATACGTGGCAAACGGGCGGCTTGAAACCGCGCGCCTGCGATTGCGGCGGCACCGTCTTTACCATCCTGCACCAGCGGGTGATGGCGGACATGCAGCGCCGGCAATTTCTCGGCGGCACGGCGGCCATGCTGGCGCCCTTCATCGGCCTCGGCCTGTCCACCGGCAACGCCATCGCCCAGCAGCCCAAGACATCCGAACGCCCCCTGCTGCTGACCAATCTGCGCCTGTTCGACGGCACAGGCAAGGCGCCCCGTTCCGGCATCCACGTGCTGGTGACGGGCCCGACGATTACCGCCCTGTTGCCGGCCGGCGAAAAGGTGGAAGGCGCGCAAGTGATCGATTGCCAGGGCAAGCTGGTCATGCCGGGCCTGATCGACGCCCACTGGCACACCATGCTGGCCGCCATCAACCAGGTGACGGCCATGACGTCCGACGTCGGCTATCTGTACCTGGTGGCGGCGCAGGAAGCGCAGCGCACCTTGTTGCGGGGATTTACCTCCGTGCGCGATCCTGGCGGCCCCGCGTTTGCATTACAACGCGCCATCGACGAAGGCATCGTCGATGGCCCGCGCATCTTTCCGTCGGGCGCCATGATTTCGCAAACCTCGGGCCATGGCGACTTCCGAATGCGCTCGGAGATTCCCCGCGCGGCCAACGCGCCGCTGGGCATGGCGGAAACGGCGGGCATGGCCATGATCGCCGATGGCGAGGCGGAGGTATTGCGCCGGGTGCGCGAGCAGCTGATGCTGGGCGCGACGCAAATCAAGATGATGGCGGGTGGCGGCGTTGCGTCGATGTACGATCCGCTCGACAGCACGCAGTATTCGGAACGCGAACTGCGCGCCGGCGTGGAAGCGGCCGCCGACTGGGGCACGTATGTGATGACCCACGTCTACACGCCGAAAGGCATACAGCGGGCCATCCGCGCAGGCGTGCGCAGCATCGAGCATGGCCAGCTGGCGGACGACGATGCCGTGCGCATGATGCGCGACACGGGCACGTGGTGGAGCTTGCAGCCTTTCCTGAAAGACGCGGATGCGAATGTCTACCCCGATGCGGCGCGCAAGGCCAGCCAGGCCATAGTCTCGGAAGGCACGGTGAAGGCGTATGCGCTGGCGCAAAAGTACGGCATCAGGACGGGCTGGGGCACGGATATCCTGTTCAGCCCGAAAAACACGCCCACCCAGGGCCGCCAATTGGCCAAGCTCACGCGCTTTTACGATCCCTTGACCCTGCTGGCGCAGGCGACGGGGCAGAATGGCGAACTGCTGGCCCTGTCCGGCCAGCGCTCGCCCTACCCGGGCACCTTGGGCCGTCTGGCCGTGGGCGCGCTGGCCGACTTGCTGGTGGCCGAGGGAGACCCCACGAAGAATCTCGATTTCCTGGCCCGGCCTGAAGAAAACCTGCTGCTGATCATGAAGAACGGCCGCATCTACAAGGACAAATTGAGCGCGCCATTGGCAGGCTGAAGGCGGGCGCGTTGGCAACGGCGGTGGCTTGCCGCATAATGCGCCCATGTTCAAACTGACTTTTCTCGGCACCTCGTCCGGCGTGCCCACACGCCACCGCAACGTTACGTCGCTGGCCCTGCAAACCACGCACAACCGCGACTGGTGGATGATCGATTGCGGCGAGGCCACGCAGCACCGGCTGCAGCGCCTGCCCTTGTCCGTGCACGACCTGGTGGGCATCTGCATCACCCACGTGCATGGCGACCACAGCTATGGGCTGCCGGGGCTGCTGGCCAGCGCCTCGATGACGGGGCGCAAGAAGCCCTTGCTGCTGATCGCCCCGGCCGCCATCAAGGCCTGGATCGACGCCACTCTGCTGCACACGGAACTGTTTCTGACGTATCCGCTGATCCACATCGACGTGGACAGCGCGCCAGTCGTGCATGAAGCAGCGGGCTTGACCATTTCGCGCCATGCGCTGTCGCACCGCGCACCGAGCGTCGGTTATCGTTTCGCACTGGAAACAAGCAGATGGAAGCTGGACAAGGCGGCCCTGCAGGCGGCCGGCGCGCCGCCCGGCCCCGCCTGGGGACTCTTGCAAGCTGGCCAGGATGCGCTCCTGGACGATGGCACGGTATTAGCCGCCGCCGCTTTCCGCCAGACGGACACGCAGCGCGCCACGGTGGTGATCGGCGGCGACAACGACACGCCAGCGTTGCTGACGGACGCCTGTGCCGGTGCGCAACTGCTCGTGCATGAAGCTACCTACACGGAAGCGATGCTGCAGAAAGTGGGCCCCGGCCCCACGCACAGTTCCGTGCAGCGCGTGGCGCAGTTTGCCGAAGCGGTCCGCTTGCCGAACCTGATCCTCACCCACTTCAGCGCCCGCTATCACAATGCGGACGGCATGGCCGAGCTGGAAGGGGAAGCCCGGCTGCATTACTCCGGTGAACTATTCCTGGCGCGCGATTTCGACAGCTATGAACTCGATGCGGCGGGCGTGCTCAGCAAGCAGCCGGCAAAGAAATCTAGTGGGGATTGACGCCATACTGCGCCGCATACTCGGCCGCCAGCGCGCGTGCCGCCTGCTGCTCTGACGGCGTGAGGATTTCCAGCAACTGGTCGCGGTTCTTGACCGATTGCGCGCTGCCCGCCTCGGCCGGCATGGCGATCCACGCATACGCCTGCACGTAATCGAGCTCCACGCCCTGCCCTTGCGCGTACAGCAAGCCGTATTCATTCTGTGCCGACAGGGAGCCGGCTTCGGCCGCCTGCCTGTACCAGAACGCCGCTTCGGCATAGTCTTGCGGTACATCAATACCCTTGCGGTACGCCTGCGCCAGGTTGAATTGCGACTGGCCATCGCCCGCCTCAGCCGCCTGGCGTCCATACGCGAGCGATAGCGCCATATCTTGTGCGACGCCATCGCCACTCGCATACATCAGGGCCAGGTTGGCCAGCGACGGCGGAAAGCCCGCCTGCGCCGCCGCCGTGAACAGTTCCACCGCTTTCGGCAAGTCTTGCGTCACGCCATGCCCCTGGTAATACAGGCTGGCCAATAAATGCTGGCCAGCCGGATCGCTAGTGCGCGCGGCCGCATCGAATTGCTTGAACGCCTCGGCGTGATGACCGTCGTTATAAGCGAGGATGCCCGCTTCATTCAAAGATTCGGGAGAGGATGTCATCAGAATTCCTTATTCGGGGATTTTTGGGCATTGTACACAGCACTGTTCCGCGCAGAATGCACAGTAGGAAACGGTGTGGCGCATTGCCCAAATCATGCGTTATGATCGTTCTGCGCACGATTCAATCTGGGCGTTGCAAAAATATGCCTGCCCAAGAATATCCTCATGAAACTGATTGCTTTGCTTTTATCCCTGCTTTTCACCTCAGCTTATGGCGGCACCTTGCACCTGGACAAAGCGGCGACAGGAAAAGTGCGGCAAGCCGCCGATATCCGTTATGCGCATCACGATGAAAAACAGACCTACCAGCTGAAAATCGGCAAGCAGTGGAGCCATGGCAGTTGCAGCAGCAGCGGCACGGGCATTTTGCACGCGCTGCTGCTGGACATGAATTTCGACGGCCATGCCGATCTGTGGGTCACCGGCTACACGGATAGCCAGGGGCGCATCCGCTGTTCCGATGTGTGGTTGTGGGATGCGCCGGCGAAGCAATACCGTTTCAATAAACCCTTGTCAGCCATTCCGAATCTGGATATCCGCATCGCCGATCAAGGAATCGCAGGCGGCATCACCAATTGCGGCTGCGCGGCGCAATGCTTTTATGAAGACAGCTATGCCTGGCGGGCTGACAAATTAATCGCCACCGCCCGGCGCGAACAGGATTGCGAGCGCTATCGGGAATACCGCTTGAATGACAAAAAGGATTTGATTATCGTCAAGGATGAAATCATCGATAGCGGCAAACCTCACCAGCAGGCCATCGACAATGTAAATACCTATGACTGGCAACGCCATGCGCACATCATGCGCAAACCTTGGGAGTAAATCCTTCACTACCATCCAACAATTAACGCACACATGACGACACATCCCGCTCCCATCACCTTCCATGCCGCCAATGCGGACGACACCCCAGCCTTCATCACATTGCGCGGCAAGACGCGGCAAAACGCCGTTTCCAGGGAACGCCTGGCGGAAGTGGGCATCACGGCCCAGTCCTGGGCGGACATGATGCGCTCGGGCAGCCTGCCTGGGCAGGTCTGCCATCACGACGGCCAATTGGTCGGCTACTGCTTTGGCGAGCGCGACACGGGCGAAATCATCGTCCTGGCCCTGCTGCCGGAATTCGAAGGTTTAGGCATCGGCAAGACCTTGTTGGAATTGGTGATGACGGAACTGCGCGCGCAAGGCCATCAGCGGCTATTTCTCGGCTGCTCCAGCGATCCCGCCTCGCGCTCCTACGGCTTTTACCGCTACCTGGGCTGGACCGCAACGGGTGAAGTGGACAAGTATGGCGACGATGTGCTGGAGTTTCGCTTTACGGCCTAGGCTGTCAAACGGTTGGCATCCCACACGCGCATCAACTGGCTGATCGCCACATCAAACACGGCGTAACCGACGCCATCGCGGGCCTGGATCGCCACGCCCGATAAAAAGCTGTCGAAGACGGCTGCCAGCGCGCTCGCGTCCGTAGCCGCTGGCAATTCGCCGCTGGCCATGCCCCGCTCAACGCAATGTACGAAGCCGGCGCGGGTGCGCGCGCGTGAAGCCGTCAGCGGGGCTGCCACGGCCGCATGCTCGGCCGTCGGCGCGCTCATGCAGCCGAGCGCCACCATGCAGCCGGGCGGATGCCCCGGCTCGGACTGCATGCTGGCCGACTGGCGCAAGGCCAGCTCGATGGCCGCGCGCGGCGCCAGGCCATCGTCCCACAGGCACTCCGTCACGCGCGCATACGTGTCCAGATAGCATTGCACCGCTTCGCGGAACAGCGCTTCCTTCGAGCCGAACGCCGCATAAAAACTGGGCGCGGAAATGCCGCCGCCCAGGCTCGCCTTGAGCTGGCTCAAGGACGTCGATTCATACCCCTGCTGCCAGAATAAAAACATCGCCTGCTCGACCGCTGCCTGCCGGTCGAACGTGCGCGGCCGTCCCATTTGCGCCATTTATCGCTCCCTCTCATCAACTCACTGCCACTTACATACTACTCGATACAGAAGTCGTTGACAACACGGCACACCATCACCTATATTTATACCGATCGATACATATGTACCGCCACGACAGTCAGGGGCACTCCTGCGCCTGACCTCTTTACAAGGATGTTTGCCGTGAATCACGCCACACTCACTACCGGAGCCAGCCCCGCGCTGGCCGACCGCCTCCCCGTTGCCGGCCTGCTGGCTCTGGCCATGACGGGCTTTATCTGCATCGTCACGGAAACCTTGCCCGCTGGCTTGCTGCCGCAGATCAGCGCCGGACTCGGCATCAGCGCCGCGCTGGCCGGGCAAATGGTCACGGCGTATGCGCTCGGCTCCCTGTTGGCGGCCATTCCGCTCACCATTGCCACGCGCGGCTGGCGCCGCCGCAACGTGCTGCTGCTGACTATTCTCGGCTTTCTCGTGTTCAATACCGTCACCGCGCTGTCGACCCACTACTGGCTGACCCTGGCAGCCCGCTTCTTTGCCGGCATGGCGGCCGGGCTGGCGTGGAGCTTGCTGGCAGGCTATGCGCGGCGCATGGTGGCGCCGCACCAGCAAGGCCGCGCCTTGGCGCTGGCCATGGTGGGCGCACCCGTCGCCCTGTCCCTGGGCGTGCCGCTGGGCACCCTGCTCGGTTCGCTGGTCGGCTGGCGCGCCGCGTTCTGGATCATTTCCGCCCTGACATTGATCCTCATCGCCTGGGTGCTGGCCAAGGTGCCGGACTACCCAGGGCAGTCCGTCCATGAGCGCTTGCCCCTGCGCCGCGTCTTCACGACGCCGGGCGTGCGCCCCGTGCTGGCCGTCGTCATCGCCTGGATGCTGGCGCACAACATTCTCTACACCTACATCGCCCCGTTCGTGGCGCCGGCCGGATTGACAAAGCGAATCGACCTGGTGCTGCTCGTCTTCGGCGCCGCCGCCATGGCCGGCATCTGGATCACGGGCAAGCTGGTCGAGCGCCACTTGCGCGGTACCGTACTGGCCAGCCTGGCCGTGTTCGCCGCGACGGCCTTCGTGCTGGGCATCGCATCGCACATTCCAACTGTCATCTACGTGGGCATGGCTGTCTGGGGCTTGTCCTTTGGCGGCGCGGCAACGCTGTTGCAAACGGCGCTGGCCGACACGGCCGGCAGCGGTGCCGATGTGGCCTTGTCGATGAATGTGGTGGCATGGAATGGGGCGATTGCGGCCGCAGGCGTGGTGGGCGGCGCCCTGCTGGAAACCTGGGGTGCGGGCGCCTTCCCGTGGGCGATGCTGGGCTTGCTGCTGCTGGCTTTTCTCATCGCCGTGTCAGCCCGCGCACATGGTTTCCGGCCGGGACGGCGCAGCGGCGGCGCGCCCGTGGCCGGGCATTGAAACGACGCTGTTAGCTCGCCGCCGGCACATTCAGAATGCGGGGCACGTGTCCCGTATGCGCGAGGAAATCGACCAGGGTGGCATGCGGCAGCGCCACCGTGGCCGTATTGCGCAGCGGATGGGCTTGCACAGAAGCAGCTTCCCACACGGCCTGGTCCAGCACCAGTTCCACCGCCTGCGCGCTGTCGTGGATCAGCGCAAACAGGCTGACGGAGCCGGGCGTGATGCCCAGATGCCGCAGCAGGCGTTCGGGCGAGGCCATGCTCAGCTTACTGGCCGGCAACAACCGCCCCAGCGCCGCCAGGTCGACGCGCTTGTCGAAGGGCACGATGACGAGGAAATGCCGCCGTCCCTTCTCGTCGCGCACGAACAGGTTTTTCACCATCAGGCCGGGCATGGGCGGCACGTGCATCAGTGCTTCATCGATGGTGTACACGGCCGGGTGTTCGGCCAGGGTGTAATCGCCGGCGCTGCTTGCCAGCCAGCGGGACAGGGTTTCTTGCATGGTATTCCTCCGCTCGGACACGATGAGGCGATTGTAACGGTGTGCCGCGCGGTGCGCTTGCCTTCAAGACTTGTTCTCGTCCTTGTCGGCCTTGTCGGCCGCCGCCAGTCCCCAGTCATTCCAGCCTTCGCCAAACAGCTCGATCGGATGCTGCGTGCGCTCGGAACCATTGCCGCAGCGCATGGCATCCGGTGGACAATACTTGTCGCAGCCCCAGCAGATGCGTTCGGGATTCTTGGGGTTCAATGGAAAAGGCTTGGCCATGGGGGCAATGGAGTCGGTTAAGGTCTCCACCGACTCTAGACCTGGCACGGGGAGCGGTCAAACGGATTTCGGTCGAGAACTTGTCCGAGATCAAGCTTGTGCAGATAGCGGGGCATCGGCATGGTGCTATGCCCTACTCTTGATCGCTCCTGACAGTCCACTGTCGAGCCATCCGCCAGGCGCAAGGTAAAGCTGTTGACTTGATCGCCACGGCGGCTGTCCTGCCCCGCGAAATACGTTCGTTCGATGCTGCCCGTCACGGTTTGCGTCTGGAGGCGCTTGGCCTCGATGCTTTTCCACCATGCTTCGGAAGCGACAGGCCGTGGCTGCCTTTCAGGCCCATGTGGGGTCTGGAGCTGTCGAGGGTGAGGGATTGGGTTTTGGCAATGCGAGCGGGGTCTTTTGCCAGGGCTTCGGCAAGGGTGTAGATGCGTTTCATAAGGCGCTCAATATTTGCGCCGGATGACGTAGGCATTGCTGGCAGGCTCAAAACCGAGCGTCGGATAATAGGACATGGCGTCCGGGGCGGAGAGCAGTATCAAGGACACATCGTCGCCGATGATTGCCTGCGTGCGCTTGACAAGTTCCTTGCCAATACCCAGGCCCTGATACTGCTTGTTGACGGCCAGATCCGACAGATAGCAGCAATACGCATAGTCCGTCAGCGACCGGGCCAATCCCACCAGCTCATTATCCACCCAAGCCGACAGCAAGAGGCAAGGCGCGGCGAACATGCGCGCGATTCTCGGGAGATTGTCGGTGGGGCGTTTGATTCCGGATTGATTGAAGACACGGACAACGTCCAGCGGATCAAGGGGAAAATCGTGGCGATATTCTACGGTGGTGTTTTTCATGGGTTTAAAGGTGGGAAGTAAAGCGTTGACGAGGCAGTTCCACCCGTCAGACGCGCGCAAGCGTCTGACGGGCGAATCAATCCTGTCAGCAAACGAACAAGTTGTCGGTAGCTTATGTGACAATGCACAAACTGGAAATGTAGAATCTTCCATATTTCCACCTGATATCGAACAGACTTGGCAAGGATTGTAAATATGTTGGCACCGTTACGTTTGAATAGACGCAGGTACACCTCCTTTGTCGCCGCCGTTTTTCTTGCTGCTGGCGTCTCATCGGCGCTCGCTGCCACTCTTGACGAGGATCGGACGCGCGGTGACATACATGGCTTGTTTGAGATCAGGGATGCTGCAGTAAAGTTCATGGCAACAGAGAATTCCAAAAACGGAACAAGGTGGCAGGTATTGGAGCCGAACCGGAAGATTCTGGTTGTGAAATGCGCGGTAGCTTTGCGCGTGAAATGGGTTCCGAAGAAGCATGGCCTGTCCGGACCGAATGTTGCGGTGAGTTGCGCCAAGACTGCAAAGCCTACGATACAGCATCAATGGGAAGTGTTTGTGCCGGTCGCCAAGGGATCACAACGCGCCGCAGCTATTCCAGTAAATTCCTGAGTGACACCGCTTATTTAGAGCCATGAAAGAACTGGGTTTCGAGGTATTTGACGACATGGTTGCGACCTTCGCAAGGGTGTGGCGGGAGGGTCCATCCTTACAAAAAAAGGAACATCAAAATTCTGCAAAATATCAGGAGTGCGATAAAAAAGCCAGTCAAATGACTGGCTTTTTTATTATGTTGGACTTTCTTGAAACTGTTTTGCATTATCACAAATCTCATACCATGCAGGCTTGGAGGCAACATGCACATGAAATTGTATTCTTAGCTCAGGGTCATCATCCAGGCAGTTAACTGATATTGGAAATGAATCATTCTCTGAACCGATTTCCCCCAAAGAAGTGCCACAGTTTTTGCAAAAAGTTCTTGCATATTTAAAGGGAAGCTCTGGCTCATATCGCTGAATAAATTCTCGCCCCTCCAGCAAGGTAAATGAATTTTTATCAACGAAGGCCAAGGCACTCGCTCCGGCCTTCCGACAACGAGAACAGTGACACATGCCCATCATGCCTGGGGATGATGCCAATTCAAACTTTACTGAGCCACAGCAGCAACTGCCTTTGATCATGAGGTGTCCTTGTTGAACGTTGATACTGTATTTTTACACAGTACTTCTAGATAGACAAGGTACACATGGACGAATATTTCAGAGCCCGAAACAGACGGCACCGTACGGGCGCGAGGCTCAGTTACGCCATTCAGCGACGGACTGATGCGGATGCGGCATCCAAACGCTTGCAAACGCTTCCAATGCCCGAAACAAGGTTTCTGGCCATCATGGGAGGGTCATGTCCAGACCGGCCATCCTGACAAAGACGAATGTGACGAGCCCCACGCACAGGAGCAATAGCACGAAGACTGCGGCCACTTTACCACCGGCGCGCAGCACCGCGCGCGTTCCCCTCTCCTTCTTCCCTTGATCGTAATGCCACTTGATGGCGAAGAACATGCCAATGCTGAGCACGAGCGCCTTGAACGTAACGAGAACTATAGGAGTCCAATCCATCATTTTGAGTATTTCCAGTCTATTACTTGACACTATCTATCGTGAGGAGCACTACCTCAGAACGCTGCTTCAGCAGCTTCTGTTCAAACCATCCTCCTGGCATCCTGTTTGACTCTTTCATTATATCTACCTATGAAATTACAGTGGCATCGGGCGCAGTGATTTGCCGAATGCAGATGAGCGAGGAGAAAACGCCAGCGACTGCCATGCAAGGATGGTGTTGCTGCACGTTCTGATGCATACTACTTGAAAACAATCTCCATACATTGAGACAAAATGCCCCAGTTGAAAACCATGCAAGATGAACATTTGACTATCTGGTTGCCGCGCTTGAGCGTGAACAAAGGGCCACGTTTTTTGCAGATTGCGGATGCCTTGCAGGCGGCGGTGGCAGACGGATCTTTGACAGCGGGTGACCGTCTGCCGACGCAGCGCCAGTTGGCAGCACAGCTGGAGCTCGACCTGACGACGATCACGCGCGCATACGACGAAGCCAGACGCCGCAACTTGCTGGAAGGCCGCGGCGCCCGAGGCACTTACGTCGCAGCGCCGAAAGTCGAATTGACCGCTATCCTCGACCTGAGCATGAATACCCCGCCGCCGCCGGATGGCGTGGACTTCGACGACATGTTGAAGCAAGGTTTGTCTCAAGTATTGATGCGTGCAGACAATGAATTGCTGATGACCTACCACTTGGGCGGGGGAAGCGACTCCGACCGTAAGGCTGGGGCCAAATGGCTGGCACCGATGTTTGGACAGCTGGATTCTCGACAGGTTGTTGTCTGTCCGGGTGCGCAAGCGGCGATCGCCGCATTGATCCTTGCGCTGACGGAGCCTGGCGACGTTATTCTGGCAGAGCCCACGAGTTATCCCGGCTTGCGTGCCGCAGCGACGCAATTCGGCCGGCACATCATTGCGGTGGAAGCGGACAAGCACGGGATGCTGCCTGAGATGCTTGAGGAAGCGTGCCGCCAGCACAAGCCTGGGCTGGTCTACCTCAATCCGACATTGCAGAACCCGACCGCCATCACCATTCCGGAACGCCGGCGCAAGGAGCTTGCCAGCATCGCCAGGCGCTGCAATGTACGCATCGTCGAGGACGATCCCTACTGGCTCCTTGCCGATGCCCCGCCGCCACCTGTTGCCACGTACGCCCCGGAACAGGTGTATTACATCTCGACCCTGTCGAAATGCCTGACGCCCGGCTTGCGTGTCGCCTTCGTACTGATACGCGACCCGATTGAGCGCGAACGTTTCCTCGTCGCCCTAAGATCATTTGCGCTCATGGCCGCTCCCCTGACGGCCGCACTGGCCACTCAGTGGATACTCGACGGTTCGGCTGACCGATTGATGCAAGGCGTGCGCAACGAGGCGCGCCTGCGCCATCGGATGGCGCGGGATATTCTGGCGGGGCGCTACAGCGGCAGTGGTGACGGCCTGCATGTATGGCTCGAGTTGCCGGCGTATTGGAACTCCTCACAGCTTGCGCGTGCAGCCGGCGGCGAGGGTATCGCAGTCACGCCGGCGGATGCCTTCGCAACTGGCAGCGGATCCGTGAATGCAATTCGGATCTCTTTGGGATGCATCAAGGACCGTGGACGCTTGCAGGCCGGTCTTCAACGGCTGTCGCATCTGCTCGCGCGGCGGCCCGAGTCGTTCAGCGCTGCTGTGGTTTGACTGTCCAGGAAACACTGTGCTTCATCCGGGAGTTCTCTGAATGCGGCCGCACATCGGTTTGCTGCCTCAGTGACTATTTATCGTGAGATCACGCGCGACAGTGTCGTGCAACGACGGGCACCCGCGAATGCAGCACTTCCACAAGCCTGCCGACGAAAAGCACATGGTGATGACAGGCTCAATAGCGTCGAACTGCCTCCACTTTAAAGTCACCATTTGTTTTGGTACAGGTCCCAGCGATTTCCGTAGAGATCCTCAAATACCACGACCGTTCCGTACTCTTCCTGTCGCGGTTCCTCACAAAAGTGAACGCCCGCAGTCTTCATGGCACCATAATCTCGCCAAAAATCGTCTGTGTGAAGGAAAAGAAAAACCCGTCCGCCACACTGATTGCCAATAAATACCTCCTGCCTGTCGTTTGAGGCACGAGCCAACAAAAGATTACAGTCGCCTTCTGGGTTCGGCGTTACAACCACCCAGCGTTTCCCTGCTTGTGGCGTATCTTCGACCACCGTAAATCCGAGTTTTTCTGTGTAGTACTCGATCGCCCGATCGTAATCGTCAACGACGATGGCCACATACCCCATGCATCTTTTCTGCGTTCTCAAAATCCACTCCTTCATTTTGGGATGAACCTCCCACTCACTCGAATTTACCATAACACCTGCTACAGGCAGCGCCTCAACGCCTCTGCGCGAGGGTCAGGTCCGCCATTCAGACACGGGCTGATGCGTTGGGTGCTGTGAAAGCTGGCTCAGTCGAAAAGCTGATTGGAATCACGAACGCGCGCCCTCACTCGTCCGAGAACGGCACGTCGGTGACACTGGCAATGATGGTGCCGATTTGTATATCGTTATCCTTCTCGTCCGTGATCATCACAGGCACAAGCGCGCGGGCCTCTGGCACTTGCTGGACCGCCAGCACGCGCGGAAGGTAGAGCATCCAGCCTACGCCAGGCCGATCCTGGAATACCTGCTTCTCAAAATACTGATAGCGTGCGTCATTGATGATGCTAAGCTCGGCTAATTCGTAGTATGCACCAAAATGGCCTGACACCATAGCCAAGCAAGCTATTCCACATTAACTTGCCTCACTCTGTAATTTGTACACGCATAAAAACTCCCCTTGTATAGCAAATTATTTCTCGCCTTAAAATTTGAGAAATCTTTTTATTTTTTCTGTAGTTTCTTTTTGACCACAGAGCGCAGAAATGTCCGAAATACTACCAAAGAAAATTTGATTTGAATCAAATCCAAATTTTTTAGATATGTTTTTCGCTTCTTCCATATTGCCTGGCGACCAAATGGATTCCATGCCAGATATACCAATTTTCTTCATATCACTATATCTCAATATCCAAATAGAGATATTTCGGCATTCCTCTCCAGAATTTCCAGTAGCCGATTTTACATCTATCGATTTTGTATATTCATCAAATGCAGAATAATAATCCAGAGATATTCCTATTTTTTTATAAAAATTACTTTCTGTAAGAAGTATTTTCTTTATTTTTAAATCAACTGACAGATCTCCTGACTCTTTAATAAGGTAGTCCGTCTTGTCTGCATCAACTGAAATGATGTTTTTCCCGAAATAATGGAATTTTTTGCCATGTATGCCAATGAGGGATCCGGGAAGTACGACTTTCGAAATTGCTCCCGCAAAGATATAATTCGCGCAAGCAGAAAAACATCGCCCAGCGACAATCACGCGGATTTTTTTATTTCTAAGGTAGTCCGCAATTTCGATAGCATTTATAAGATCTCCGCCACCGGAATTAACATAAATATTTCTTACATTGACGTCATTGTCAATGAATTTTCTTATGGCTTTATTGGACTCTTGATTAATATTCCCAACAAAAATAATGGCTGATCGCTCTGGCATGCCAAGAACTATGCTGCCTCCATTTTCTAAAGGTGGGAATAATGAAGAGAGTGGCTGGGGACCATTCTCCACAGAGAATGCTAAACGGGTTCCAAAAAATAAGGCCATTATAAGAATAATATATCTCATATTTTATAATTAACTGATATTTATTTTATTAAGGATAGAAGTATAAAATTCCTATCCGTCGATTTACATTAATTAGTTACTTGGCAATTGCGGAATGCCACTTTTCGATGGGCATGTATAATTCCATGCATTGGTCGCCTTCGCGACTGTTACGCCTCCGCCAACAGTCGATGAGGTTGCGTTAGCTGAAACAGTGATATTTCCGCTTACAGTGCTTGGGGTATAGATTACCGTAATAGAGCAATCTGGCAACATATTCCGAACTCTTTCGATGTCGTAAGTGAAAGCTTTGACATCAGCATAGCTCGCTCCGAAAACAAATACTTGTTAGATTGTTTCCTTCTCAGAGTTTCCATCTTTAGTAAAAAAATCTACAACATCTTCCCATAAGGAACCACCGGATACCATTACCAATTCAAAGATATGAAAATGATATTAATGAAAAGGCTAATATCGCCGAAATAATGGTTATTAGTAGAGTTGATATTGGCTGAGATAGTCTGGCGGTTTCAAAGAGCAAGCGCAACACTGGGTTAATTAACAGTGGTTGTTGGTGCTTGTAGCAACGTGATGTGCTGAGTATAAACGACGAGTGGCGATTCATAATTGAGGCGGGCAC
>NZ_JBNYXT010000031.1:0-65904 GCF_051380795.1 Janthinobacterium leeuwenhoeki | reverse complement strand
TTTCGCTGCTGGACACCCAGCAGCGCTTCCAGCTTGTGAAATGAACCGCCGTATGCGGAACCGCACGTACGGTGGTGTGAGAGGGCGGCTGAGGTAACTCAGCCCCCTACTCGATTCTTGTTTGCGCTGTATCGAAGGTGGTTGCCGACGTGTGCATCGGCTTGGATATAGGTCGCATTGGCCAGTTTTGCGCCTTGTAGATTCGGGATGGAACCTTTCCCTGGCCGAGTCTTCCAAGGAGATGCAGCATGCGGCTTGGCCGCCGCTTTTCTGCTTGCCGTCGCGCCCGGCGTCCGGGCACAGCTGGGCAACGCGCCCATGCCGGCGCAGGACATCGACGCCCTGCGCGCCGTGCATGCGCGTGAAATCAGCGACCTCAGCACCTTCAAGACGGCGGGCTTGCAGCGCGAGGCGATCGACTCCTATCTCGATAGCGGACCAGGACAGCAGTTCCTGCGCGAACTGCGGGGCGAGATGTAGCTGAGATGTAGTTAATATATGGTATCAATTGTTGTTTATGGGTAATTGACTGTCGGTATTGCTTGACGACAAAATCTTATTCATCGACCATGGCGCATCCCTTCCGATTTTCTCTTTTTTATTGGATGCACCATGTTGTCCTCCCTTAAGGCACGGCTGATCGCCATCGCCGTTTCCACCGTCGTGCTGGCCATGCTGGCCGTCGCCATCGCCAATTTCTTCACTACGCGCTCCAGCACCCTGGCCGCGCTCGACACGCAGATGCTGCAGCTGTCGCACAGCCACGCGCAGGCGATTGCCGAATGGCTGCGCTCCAAGCAAGCCGTCGTGGGCTCGCTGAAGCAGGGCGCCACGGCGGCCGATCCACTGCCGGCGCTGAAGGCGGCCGAGCAGGCTGGCACGTTTGACATGGCGTATATCGGCTTTGCCGACAAGCACGCCGTCTTTTCGCAGGAGCGCAAGCGCGCCGCCGACTACGATCCCACGGCGCGGCCCTGGTACAAGCTGGCGTCCGAAGCGGGCGGCCCCGTCATCACCGCGCCGTATATCGGCGCCAGCACGGGCAAGCTGGTGGTGACGTTTGCCGAGCCGCTGGGCGGCAAGGGCAGCGTGACGGGCGTGCTGGCGGCTGACGTGATGATGGATGCCGTGGTGCAAAACGTCGCGTCGATCAAACCGACGGCGTCCAGCTACGCCTTCCTCGTCGACGGGGGCGGCAAGATCATTGCCCACCCGGATGGCAAGCTGACCTTGAAGCCATTGGCTGAGCTCGACCCGGGCTTGAGCGCGCAGGCGCTGGGCAATATTGAAAAGAGCGGCGACGGCGCCGCCATTCGCCTCGGTGAGCGTGACGGTATCTTGCATGTGAGTAAAGTGCCGGGCAGCGACTGGCTGCTGGCGACCGTGCTCGACCGTGCAGAAGCGACGCAGGCCCTGAGCTCCATGCTGCGCGCCTCGGCCCTGACGGCCTTGCTGGTGCTGGCCCTGGCTGCCACGGTATTGAGCGTGCTGGTGGCGCGTGCCTTGCGCCGCCTGGGACTGGTGCGCGATGCGATGGAAGCGATCGCTACGGGCGACGGCGACCTGACCAGCCGCCTCGACGCGCAAGGCACGGACGAGCTGGCGCAGATCGCCAAGGCGTTTAACTTGTTCGTTGAAAAGATTGCCACCGTGCTGGTGCAGATCCGCAGCATCAGCACCCTGGTGCGCAGCGAATCGGCCGATATTGCCGCTGGTAATGCCGACCTGTCCTCGCGCACGGAAGCGCAGGCGGGTGCACTGGAAGAGACAGCCAGCTCGATGGATGAGCTGACTTCGACGGTCAAGCAGAATGCGGAAAACGCGCACGCAGCCAATGAGCTGGCCGTGTCCGCCTCGGAAGTGGCGGCCAAGGGCGGCCGCGTGGTGCAGCAGGTGGTCGGCACCATGGCTGGCATCCAGGAAAGCTCGCGCAAGATCGTCGACATCATCGGCGTGATCGACGGCATCGCTTTCCAGACGAATATCCTGGCCCTGAACGCGGCCGTCGAGGCGGCACGCGCGGGCGAGCAGGGCAGGGGCTTTGCCGTCGTCGCATCCGAAGTGCGCAACCTGGCGCAACGATCCGCTGGTGCGGCGAAGGAAATCAAGGCATTGATCGGCGATTCGGTGGAAAAAGTGGATGCGGGCGGGCGCCTCGTCGATGAGGCGGGCCAGACCATGGACCAGGTGGTGGCCTCGGTGCAGCAATTGACGACCATCATGAGCGAGATCACGGTGGCCAGTCGGGAACAGAGCGCCGGCATCGGCGAGATCAATACGGCCGTCACGCACATGGATACCATGACGCAGCAAAACGCGGCCCTCGTCGAGCAAGCCGCCGCTGCCGCGGAAAGCCTGCAGGAACAGGCGGTGGACCTGGCGCAGGCGGTCGGCATGTTCCGCCTGGGCGATGCAGGCGCCAGCGCGGCACCTGCGCCCGTGACGCGCCTCAAGGCGAAGCCAGCCGCTCCTGCTCTTGCTCCGGCGCCACGCGCGCCGGCCCGCGTACTGTCGCCGGTCAAACCCGTCAAGGCAGCCAAGTCGGGTGCCGACGAGTGGGAAGAGTTTTAAGCGCGCAGCAGTAAATCGACGTTCATCCGCGTTTTTGTCAGGCCAGCCTGCCAAAAGCGCAGTTCGTCGCAATCGGCGTGTCTGCCGGGGGCGGTATGGCTATAGTGACACCATACCGCAAGCCCACTGCCAGACACCCGAGGAGATTCAAATGAACGTCGCTAAAAACATGGAAGTCATCGCCGTTGCCGCCGCCATCCTGCTCGGCGCCAGCTGCTACGCCATCGCCCCGGCCGCCCCGGCCCTGCAAGTGGCCAGCTCCAGCCACGTCAGCGCTGCACCAGCGGGCAAAGCTGCCATGCACGTGGTGGTCGTCAAGGCCAAGCGCCTGAGCGCTACCGAAAAATCCCGTTTCGCTTAATTGATTGTCAGCAGTTTTCGGCGCTGCTACAGTGCTAGCCAATGGCAATGCGCGGGAACCCCGCGAGGTGCTGCGACACATAAAAACAAGATACCGAGGATGCACTACATGAAAAAGACACTGCAACTGGCGCTGCTGTTCCTGGCGACACTGGGCCTGGTGCGCGGCGCGGCCGCCGAGACCCGCTTGCTGGAAATGCGCAACGTCGACGCCCGCGTGGTGCGCGTCAAGCTCGATGGCGTGATGGAGGTGCGCATTCGCCAGGGCAACGTGGCTTCGCTGAGCATCACGGCCGACAAGCGCTACATCGCCGATGTCAGCACGGCGCAAAGCGGCGATACCCTGCACATCGAAACGGAAGTGCGCGGCTTCAAGCTGGGCCCTTCGTCGATCCGCGCCGACCTGGTCTTGCCGAACCTGCGCGAACTGAGCTCGGAAGGCTTTGGCAGCACGGACATCACGGGTTTCAAGGGCGAGGAACTGACCCTGTCGCTGGAAGGGGCGGGCAGCATCAAGCTGGTGGGCGACTACCGCAAGCTCAATGCCAGCCTGGGCGGCGTGGGCAGCATGCAGATATGGATAGGCAACAATGAGCACGCCGAGCTGGATTTGCAGGGCGCCGGCTCCGTGGTGCTGGGCGGACGCGGACGCATCCTGAAGGCCAGCCTGGGTGGCCTGGGCAGCCTGAATGCGCAGCAATTCGAGGCCGATGCCGTCAACCTGGAATTGAGCGGCCTCGGCAATGCCACGGTGAATGCCCATACGAATGCCAAGCTGAACCTGAGCGGACTCGGCTCGGTGGTGGTGTACGGCAAGCCGGCCAACCGCGATGTCAGCGTCGAGGGCCTGGGCAAAGTTAGCTGGAAATAAAAGCATCCTGCCGCAGGCCTTTGGCAGGACAAGAATAAGTAGTCAGACCACATCCCATTCCGATGAAAAAACTGATCATTACCTTACTCATGCTGTTGACGATACAGCTACCCGCGCGAGCTGGCTTCGCCGAAGGCGCCAGCGCCTACAACAACAAGAATTACGCGCTGGCGTACAAGGAAATATTGCCCCTTGCTAAGACTGGCAACGCCGATGCCCAGCATTTGCTGGGCTTGATGTATTACATGGGACGGGGCTTGCCGCAGGATTACAAGCAAGCCATGTTCTGGCACCGCAAGGCGGCCGAGCAGGGCAAGGCCGACGCCCAGTATGTAGTGGGTGCCATGTATTACACGGGCAACGCCGTGTTGCAAGACCATAAGCAGGCCGTGGGCTGGTTCCGCAAGGCGGCCGAGCAGAATCATGCCGAGGCGCAGCAGGTGCTGGGCCTGATGTACCGCTACCACATGGGCGGCATGCCGCAGGACAACGTCATTGCCTACATGCTGTGGAATCTGGCGGCGGCGAATGGCAACGCGAATGCGGCCGACCAGCGCGCCGCCGTGGTGCGCAAGATGACGCATGAACAAGTCGAGGAAGGGCAAGCCCTGTCGGCCAAATGGAGGCCGGGCACGCCCTTGCCGCGCCAGTCGAAGACGGGCGGCGCTTAGCGGGAGGCCTTCAGCAAGGGGCGGCGGCTTGGCGTACAATCGCCGCTTTCCCTTGAAAGAGTCCCGCCATGCGTGCAGTTGCCATCAGCCAGCCAGGTCCCGCCGACGTTTTGCAGATCGCGGAACGTCCCATGCCGCACTATAAGGCGGGCGAACTGCTGATCAAGGTGCACGCGGCCGGCATCAACCGTCCCGACGTGCTGCAGCGCCTGGGCAAGTACGCGCCGCCGGCTGGCGCATCCGATTTGCCTGGCCTGGAAGTGGCGGGCGAAGTCGTCGATGGCGATTTCAGCAACACTGAATTCAGGAAGGGCGACCTGGTCTGCGCGCTGGTGCAGGGCGGCGGCTATGCCGAATACTGCGCCGCCCCTGGCGGGCAGTGCCTGCCCTTGCCGAAAGGCTTGACGGCGCTGGAAGGCGCGTCTTTGCCCGAGAATTTCTTTACCGTCTGGAGCAATGTCTTCGACCGCTGCGCGCTGGCCGACGGTGAAACCTTGCTGGTGCAGGGTGGCACGTCCGGCATCGGCGTGGCGGCCATCCAATTGGCGGCCGCGCTCGGCCACCGCGTGTTTGCCACGGCCGGCAGCGATGAGAAGGCGCGCGCCTGCGAGGCGCTCGGCGCCGAACGGGGCATCAATTACCGCACGGAAGATTTCGGTGCCGTCGTCAAGGAATTGACCGATGGCAAAGGTGTCGATGTCATCCTCGACATGGTGGGCGGTGATTACTTGCCGCGCGAAATCGATTGCCTGGCCGACGATGGTCGCATCGGCCTGATCGCCGTCCAGGGCGGCAGCAAGGCCACGCTGGACCTGGGTCAGGTGCTGCGCCGCCGCCTGAGCGTCAGCGGCTCGACCCTGCGCCCCCGTCCCGTCGCCTTCAAGGCCGCCATCGCCCACCATTTGCGCACGACCGTCTGGCCGCTGATCGAAGCGGGCAAGATCAAGCCTGTCATCTATAAAACGTTCCCGTTGGAAAAAGCCAACGAGGCGCATGCCTTGATGGAAGCGAGCACGCACGTGGGCAAGATCATGTTGCAAGTTGCCTGAAACGGGCACTGCCTGTTTGACCGGCATCGGTGCCGGAGTTAGAATGACGGGTTATTAGAATTTAGGCTACTATGCGTCGCAAACTCGTCGTCGGAAATTGGAAAATGAACGGCAGTCGCACCTCGAACGCGGTGTTATTGTCTGAAATAGTTGCTGGCCTGGCTGCCTCTGGCGCCGCTAGCGCCGTCTGTGTGCCTGCGCCGTATCTGGCGCAGTGCCAGGCGCAATTGGCAGGCACGGCTCTTGGCTGGGGTGCGCAGGATGTGTCCGCGCACGCCAGCGGCGCCTACACGGGCGAAATCTCGACCGCCATGCTGCAGGATTTTGGCTGCGGCTATGTGGTGATCGGGCATTCCGAGCGCCGCGCCTACCATGGCGAGAGCGATGCGCAGGTGGCGGCCAAGACGGTTGCCGCACTGGCGGCAGGCATCACGCCTATCGTCTGCATCGGCGAGACGCTGGCGCAGCGCGAAGCGGGTCAGACCAATGCCGTAGTGGCGCAGCAACTGGGCGCCGTGCTGGCGGCCATTGGCGACGACGACGTGGCGAAACTGGTGCTGGCCTATGAGCCAGTGTGGGCCATTGGTACGGGCAAGACCGCCACGCCGCAAATGGCGCAGGACGTGCATCAGGTATTGCGCGGCCAGGTGGCGGCAAAGAATGCGGTAGCGGCCGCCGGCGTGCAAATCCTGTACGGCGGCAGCATGAAGCCAGAGAACGCAAAAGAATTGATGGCGATGCCGGATATCGATGGCGGTCTGATCGGTGGAGCAGCATTGAAGGCGGCGGATTTCCTGGCGATTATTCACGCCGCTGATTGAATTACTTTAAACTAAGAATGGAATTGCAATGAACATGATGTTCAATCTGGTAGTGGTAGTACAGGTTATTTCGGCATTGTCGATTATCGCGCTGGTGTTGCTGCAGCACGGCAAGGGCGCCGACATGGGCGCCGCCTTCGGTTCGGGCGCCTCGGGCAGCCTGTTCGGTGCGACGGGTTCGTCGAACTTCATGTCGAAATCGACGGGCGTTGCCGCCGCGATCTTCTTCGGCGCCACCCTGGCCTTGTCGCTGATGGCCAATCAGCGCGCCACCACGGTGGGCGGCGGCGTGATGGATAAAGTCGTCAAGCCAGTGCCGGTCACCGGCGCGGGCGCGATCCCGACGACGGTACCAGCAGCCCCTGCGGCGCCAGCGGCCAGCGCTCCGGCAGCGGCGGCACCGGTTGTCAGCACCCCGGCAGGCGCGATTCCGAAGTAATGTAGTAGTGTCACTGAGTGGCCACTGAGTGGTCACTGAGTAGTATCTCGATACCTCATCGAGAGTAATTCTCATTACGGGCAGATTATTGCTCAATGTTTCAGCAGTGCGGCAGGAAAAAATCGTGGCGCGCTGGAAGATGTAAAAATTTATCGTTTTTATCTGTGTTTTGATGCATTTGTGCATTAACTTTAGTGGCAAAGCAGAGTAGAATACGGGCCTTACCGCCGACGTGGTGAAATTGGTAGACACGCTATCTTGAGGGGGTAGTGGCGCAAGCTGTACGAGTTCGAGTCTCGTCGTCGGCACCAGAAATCAGAAGCCAGCAACGGCGCACGGGCCATGGCTCGTACAAAGTTGCTGGCTTTTTTTACGAGGATGTGTCGTTCGATCCTGGTCTTAGCTTTGATTGGGGTCGTGCGTTAGATACGCTGCAAATGATCGCAGCGTCCTCATTTAACCGATCGTTCAATATAAGCTCATCAATCGTGAACCTCGAAAATTACTTCCCCGTCCTGCTGTTTATTATTATCGGCCTTGGTGTCGGTATCGCTCCCCAGCTCCTGGGGCGCCTGTTAGGCCCTAACAAGCCTGACGCAGCAAAACTCTCCCCGTACGAATGTGGCTTTGAAGCATTCGAAGACGCGCGCATGAAATTTGATGTGCGCTACTATCTGGTCGCAATCCTGTTTATTTTGTTCGATCTGGAAACGGCATTCTTTTTCCCATGGGGCGTTGCAATGCGCGACCTGGGCTGGGCCGGTTTCGTCACGATGATGGTGTTCATCGCTGAATTCGTGGTCGGATTTTGGTACATTTGGAAGAAAGGTGCCCTTGACTGGGAATAAGCCATGGCTATTGAAGGCGTATTAAGCGAAGGTTTCATCACCACCTCGGCCGACAAGCTGATCAACTGGGCGCGCACCGGGTCTATGTTCCCGATGACGTTCGGTCTGGCCTGCTGTGCGGTCGAAATGATGCATGTGGGCGCAGCCCGCTACGATATGGACCGTTTCGGCGTCGTGTTTCGTCCGTCGCCGCGTCAGTCCGACGTCATGATCGTTGCCGGTACCCTGTGCAACAAGATGGCGCCGGCCTTGCGCAAGGTCTACGACCAGATGGCAGAGCCACGCTGGGTCATCTCGATGGGTTCCTGCGCCAATGGCGGCGGGTACTACCATTACTCCTATTCCGTGGTGCGCGGTTGCGACCGCATCGTGCCCGTCGACGTGTATGTGCCTGGCTGTCCTCCGACCGCTGAAGCCCTGCTGTACGGCATCATGCAGTTGCAGAACAAGATCAAGCGTACCAGCACGATCGCACGCTAACCGGGCCGCTTCAGATTATGACAACACATTTAGAAGTATTGCAAAACGCCCTCGGCACTGCCCTGGGCGATCGCGTTAGCACGACGGTTGCGCTGGGCGAAGTCACCCTGGTCGTCAAGGCCGAGGACTACCTGGCCGTGATGCAGACCTTGCGCGACGATCCGACCCTGCATTTCGAGCAACTGCTCGACCTGTGCGGCGTCGACTACTCGACCTATGGCGACGGTAGCTGGGATGGCCTGCGTTTCGCGGCCGTCTCGCACTTGCTGTCGGTCAAGCACAACTGGCGCGTGCGCGTGCGCGTGTTCGCGCCCGACGACGACATGCCGCTGCTGCCGTCCGTGGTGAACATCTGGCGTGCCGTCAACTGGTACGAGCGCGAAGCGTTCGACTTGCTGGGCATCCTCTTTGAAGGCCACAACGACTTGCGCCGCCTGCTGACCGACTACGGTTTCATCGGCCATCCGTTCCGCAAGGATTTCCCCGTCTCCGGCTATGTCGAGATGCGCTACGATCCGGAACAAAAGCGCGTGATTTACCAGCCCGTGACGATCGAGCCGCGGGAAAACGTGCCGCGCGTGATCCGCGAAGAACATTACGGGATGAAATAATGGCTGAGATTAAGAACTACACCCTGAACTTTGGGCCGCAGCATCCGGCCGCGCACGGTGTGCTGCGCCTGGTGCTGGAGATGGATGGCGAAGTCATCCAGCGCGCCGACCCGCATATCGGCCTGCTGCACCGCGCCACCGAAAAGCTGGCCGAACAGAAGACCTATCTGCAATCCGTGCCGTACATGGACCGTCTCGACTATGTGTCGATGATGTGCAATGAACATGCGTACGTGATGGCCATCGAAAAGATGCTGGGCCTGGAAGTGCCGCTGCGCGCGCAATACATTCGCGTCATGTTCGATGAGATGACGCGCATCCTGAATCACCTGATGTGGCTCGGTACCCACGCGCTGGACGTTGGCGCCATGGGCCCGTTCCTGTATTGCTTCCGCGACCGCGAAGACTTGTTCGACGCCTACGAGGCAGTCTCGGGCGCGCGCATGCACGCGGCTTACTACCGTCCGGGCGGCGTGTACCGCGACCTGCCGGATGCGATGCCGCAGCACAAGGCGTCGATCATCCGCAACGCCAAGGCGATTTCCAAGCTGAATGAAAACCGCCAGGGTTCCCTGCTGGACTTCATCGAAGACTTCGCGCGCCGTTTCCCGAATTCCGTGGACGAGTACGAAACGCTGTTGACCGATAATCGAATCTGGAAGCAACGGACCGTCGGTATCGGCGTGGTCTCGCCGGAAGATGCGCTGGCCATGGGCTTTACGGGCGCCATGCTGCGCGGCTCGGGCGTGCAGTGGGATTTGCGCAAGAAACAGCCGTACGAAGTGTACGACCTGATGGACTTCGACATTCCTATCGGCACCAACGGCGATTGCTACGACCGCTACCTGGTCCGCGTGGAAGAGCTGCGCCAGTCGAACCGCATCATCAAGCAATGCGTGGAGTGGCTGCGCAACAATGAAGGTCCTGTCATGACCAGCAACCGCAAGGTGGCGCCTCCGGGCCGCGTCGATATGAAGACCAACATGGAATCGTTGATTCACCACTTCAAGCTGTTTACGGAAGGTTTTCACGTGCCGCCAGGCGAGGCCTACAGCGCCGTGGAGCATCCGAAGGGCGAGTTCGGCGTGTACCTGGTGTCCGATGGCGCCAACAAGCCGTACCGCATGAAACTGCGCGCGCCAGACTACGCCCACTTGCAGTCGCTCGACGAGATGGCGCGTGGGCACATGCTTGCCGACGCCGTGACCATCATCGGGACGCAAGATATCGTGTTCGGCAGTATTGACCGCTAAGAGGCAAAAAGTATGTTGTTATCAGAGCAATGCTATAAGAAAATTGACCGCGAGCTGGCCAAGTACCCGGCCGACCAGCGTCAGTCGGCCGTCATGGCCGCGCTGGCCCATGCCCAGGATGAACTGGGCTGGCTGGCGCCGGACACCATGAAGGAACTGGCCGATTACATCGGCATGCCGGCGATTGCCGTGCAGGAAGTGGCCACGTTCTACAATATGTACAACGTGAAACCCGTGGGCAAGCACAAGATCACCGTGTGCACCAACCTGCCATGCGCCCTGTCGGGCGGCGTGCGCGCTGCAGAGTACCTGAAGCAGAAACTGGGTATCGATTTCCGCGAAACCACCGCAGACGGCCAGTTCACCCTGGTTGAAGGCGAGTGCATGGGTGCTTGCGGCGATGCGCCGGTCTTGCTGGTCAGTAATAAAACCATGTGCAGCTGGATGTCGAACGAGAAAATCGACGCCATGCTGGAGGAACTCAAGAAATGACGTCACTCCACAACCGCCATATCGATCCATTGATCCTGAAGGATCTGGATGGCAAGAACTGGCATTTGCAAGATTATGTGAACCGCGGCGGCTATAGCGCCCTGCGGCGTATCCTGGAAGAGAAAATCACGCCGGAACAGATCATCGCCGACCTCAAGGCTTCGTCCTTGCGCGGCCGTGGCGGCGCGGGTTTTCCTACCGGCTTGAAGTGGAGCTTCATGCCGCGCCAGTTCCCGGGTCAAAAATACCTCGTCTGCAATACAGATGAAGGCGAACCGGGCACTTTCAAGGACCGCGACATCATTCGTTACAATCCCCATGCCCTGATCGAAGGCATGGCCATTGGCGCTTATGCGATGGGCATCACTGTCGGCTACAACTATATCCACGGCGAAATCTGGGCCGAGTACGCCCGTTTCGAAGAAGCGCTGGAAGAGGCGCGTGCCGCCGGTTTCCTGGGCGATAAGATCATGGGCAGCGAGTTCTCGTTCCAGTTGCATGCGCACCATGGTTATGGCGCTTACATCTGCGGCGAAGAAACGGCCCTGCTGGAGTCGCTGGAAGGCAAGAAAGGCCAGCCGCGCTTCAAGCCGCCTTTCCCTGCCTCGTTTGGCCTGTACGGCAAGCCGACGACGATCAACAACACGGAAACCTTTGCGGCCGTGCCATTCGTGCTGAACATCGGTCCAGAGAAATACCTGGCGATGGGCAAGCCGAACAATGGCGGTTCGAAGATCTTCTCGATCTCGGGCGACGTGGAAAAACCGGGCAACTACGAAGTGCCGCTCGGCACCCCGTTTGCGACCCTGCTGGAACTGGCAGGCGGCATGCGCGGTGGCAAAAAGATCAAGGCCGTGATCCCTGGCGGCTCGTCCGCGCCAGTGATCCGCGGCGACATCATGATGCAGACCGACCTGGACTATGACTCGATCGCGAAAGCCGGTTCGATGCTGGGTTCGGGCGCCGTCATCGTGATGGACGAAACACGCTGCATGGTAAAGGCGCTGGAACGCCTGTCCTACTTCTACTTTGAAGAATCGTGCGGCCAGTGTACGCCTTGCCGTGAAGGCACAGGCTGGATGTACCGCATGGTGCACCGCATCGAGCAGGGGCAGGGTCGTCCAGACGACCTGGACATGCTCAACTCGATCGCCGACAACATCCAGGGCCGCACCATTTGCGCGCTGGGCGATGCGGCTGCCATGCCGGTACGGGCCTTCATTAAGAATTTCCGTGAAGAATTTGAATATCATATCGAGCACAAGCATTGCTTAGTGCCCGCATATATCTAAGCTGCGTCAGGTAACGATCACCATGGTTGAAATCGAAATAGACGGCAAAAAAGTCGAAGTCCCTGCTGGTAGCATGGTGATGGACGCCGCCAACAAATTGGGAACCTACATTCCGCACTTCTGCTATCACAAGAAATTGTCGATCGCAGCGAACTGCCGCATGTGCCTGGTCGAAGTGGAAAAGGCGCCCAAGCCTTTGCCCGCTTGTGCGACCCCGGTCAGTGCCGGCATGATCGTGCGCTCCGCCAGCGATAAAGCTGTGCAGGCGCAAAAGTCGGTCATGGAATTCTTGCTCATTAACCACCCGCTCGATTGCCCTATCTGCGATCAGGGCGGCGAATGCCAGTTGCAAGACTTGGCAGTGGGCTACGGCAAGAGCGAATCGCGCTACAAGGAAGACAAGCGCGTGGTGCAGCCGAAGGAAGCCGGTCCGCTGGTTTCCATGCAGGAAATGTCGCGCTGCATCCAGTGCACCCGCTGCGTACGCTTTGGCCAGGAAGTGGCCGGCGTGATGGAGCTGGGCATGATCGGCCGCGGCGAACACTCGGAAATCGTGTCCTTCGTGGGCCAGACGGTCGACTCCGAACTGTCGGGCAACATGATCGACCTGTGCCCGGTCGGCGCACTGACCTCGAAGCCGTTCCGCTACAGCGCCCGTACGTGGGAACTGTCGCGCCGCAAATCGGTCAGCCCGCATGACGGCCTGGGCGCGAACCTGATCGTGCAAGTGAAGGCTGGCAAGGTCAAGCGCGTATTGCCGCTGGAAAACGAAGCCGTCAACGAGTGCTGGATCTCGGACAAGGACCGTTTCTCGTACGAAGCGCTGGACAGCGCCGAACGCCTGACTTCCCCGATGCTGAAACAAGGCAACGAGTGGAAAGAAGTCGATTGGCAAACGGCGCTGGAATACGTGGCGCACGGTTTGAAAAATATCAAGCACGAGCATGGCGCTGACGCCATCGCCGCGTTGGCAACGCCGCATTCGACCGTCGAAGAGCTGGTACTGCTGCAAAAAGTGGCCCACGGTCTCGGTTCCGAGAACGTCGACTTCCGCCTGCGCCAGACCGACTTCGCGCTCGACGCAAGTGTGAAACCATGGCTGGGCATGCCGATCAACGAATTTGGCCAGATCAAGCGCGCCTTCGTCATCGGCTCCTTCCTGCGCAAGGATCATCCATTGCTGGCCACGCGTTTGCGCGCATCCGTCAAGGGCGGCGCCAAGCTGTCGATCCTGCACGCCTCCGACGATGATCAATTGATCAGCATCGCCAACAAGATGATCGTCGCACCTGGCGATTGGCTGGCGGCCTTGTCGGAAGTGGTCGTCGCTGTTGCTAAAGCGAAAGAAATCGCCGCGCCTAACGGTTTTGAAGCGGTTGCCGCTTCGGACGTGGCTGTCGCCATCGCCGCCAGCCTGATGGCCGGCGACCATGGCGCCGTGCTGCTGGGTAATGCGGCCACGCAACACCCGCAAGCGTCGCAACTGCATGCTGCTGCGCAATGGATCGCCGAACAGACGGGCGCCAAGCTCGGTTACCTGACGGAAGCGGCCAATACGGTTGGCGCGCACCTGGTCGCCAAGCCGCGCGCCAACGTGCAAGCCGCCTTTGCCGTGCCGAAAAAAGCTTACGTGCTGCTGCACGCCGAGCCGGAACTCGATGCCGCCAATCCACAAGCGGCCCGCGCCGCCCTGGATGGCGCCGAGATGGTCGTGGCGATGTCCGCCTTCAAGCATGGCATGGATTACGCCGATGTCTTGCTGCCGATCGCCCCGTTCGCTGAAACCTCGGGCACCTTCGTGAACTGCGAAGGCCGCGCGCAAAGTTTCAACGGTACCGTCAAACCGCTGGCCGATACCCGTCCAGCCTGGAAAGTGCTGCGCGTCCTGGGCAACATCCTGGGCCTGGCCGGTTTCGACTACGACACTTCCGAAGCGATCCGCGACGAAGCGTTTGGTGCCGGCGTGACCGATTTGTCGGCACAGCTGAACAACATCGCCAAGAACGCGCCGGAAGCGGCATCGTACGCACCGGCTTCGCCAGCGCTGCAACGCATCGCCGACGTGCCGATCTACTTCGCCGACGCGCTGGTACGCCGCTCCGAACCGCTGCTGCGCACGGTCGATGGCGCCGCGCCGCAAGCGCACCTGTCCCTGGCGCTGGCTGACAAGCTGGGCATCAAGGCGGGCGACAAGGTCAAAGTGGCGCAAGGCTCCGGCAGCGCCATCCTGGTGGCGGCACTCCATGCCGGCCTGCCAGCCAATGTGGTGAAAGTGTCGGCGGCGCATGCCTCGACGGCTAGCCTGGGCGGCATGTTCGGTGACATCACAGTTGAAACAGCAGAGGGGAAAATCTGATGGCTCTGCCTGAATTTGTAAACGTCATCAACAGTACCGGCCAGGATTTGCTGGGCGGTACCTGGCCGTTCTTCTGGACCCTGATCAAGATCCTGTGCGTGCTGTTGCCGCTGATGGGCCTGGTTGCTTACGCCACCCTGTGGGAGCGCAAGCTGATCGGCTGGATCCAGATCCGCGTCGGCCCGAACCGCGTGGGCCCATTGGGCTTGCTGCAACCGATCGCCGATGCGCTGAAACTCTTGTTCAAAGAGATCATCATCCCGGCCAAGGCCGCCAAGGGCCTGTTCGTGATCGGCCCGATCATGACCATCATGCCGGCCCTGGCCGCCTGGTCGGTCGTGCCGTTCGGTCCGGAAGCCGTGCTGGCCAACGTCAACGCGGGCTTGCTGCTGCTGCTGGCGATTACCTCGATGGAAGTCTACGGCATCATCATCGCCGGCTGGGCCTCGAACTCGAAGTACTCGTTCATGGGCGCCATGCGCGCTTCGGCACAGATGATTTCGTATGAAATCCCGATGGGCTTCGTGATGGTCATCGTGCTGATGGTCTCGGGCAGCCTGAACTTCATCGACATCGTTGGCGGCCAGCAAATCGGCTACTTCGCCGACAAGGGCGTGAACTTCCTGTCGTGGAACTGGCTGCCGCTGCTGCCGATGTTCGTCATCTACCTGGTGTCTGGCCTGGCTGAAGCCAACCGTCACCCGTTCGACGTCGTCGAAGGCGAGTCGGAAATCGTCGCCGGCCACATGGTTGAATATTCGGGCATGGCCTACGCCATGTTCATGCTGGCCGAATACGCCAACATGATCCTGATCGCCGCCCTGGCTTCGATCATGTTCCTCGGTGGCTGGTCCGCGCCATTTGCTTTCCTTGAGTTCTGGGGTGGTTTCGGCGGCTTCTTCTGGCTGTTCGCCAAGACCTTCTTCATCGTCTCGGTGTTCATCTGGGTACGCGGTACTTTCCCACGCTACCGTTATGATCAGATCATGCGCCTCGGCTGGAAAGTGTTTATCCCGTTGACGCTGGTCTACCTGGTCTTCGTCGCTGCCTGGATGCAGACATCCTGGAATATTTGGAAGTAAGAGAGTGCATACGAATGGATAAGGTAAAAGATTTCTTCAGCAGCCTCTTGTTAGGCGAGCTGATCAAGGGCATGGCGCTGACAGGCAAGTACATGTTTTCGCGCAAGATCACGGTGCAATTCCCGGAAGAGAAGACACCGATCTCGCCGCGTTTCCGTGGCTTGCACGCGCTGCGCCGCTACCCGAACGGCGAGGAACGTTGCATCGCCTGCAAACTGTGCGAAGCGGTTTGCCCGGCGATGGCCATCACGATCGAATCGGAACAGCGTGACGACGGTTCGCGCCGCACCACGCGTTACGATATCGACTTGACCAAGTGCATCTTCTGCGGTTTCTGCGAAGAGTCCTGCCCGGTCGATTCGATCGTCGAGACGCAAATCCTGGAATACCACGGCGAGAAACGCGGGGATTTGTATTACACGAAAGAGATGTTGCTGGCCGTGGGTGATCGTTATGAAAATGACATCGCCGCTGCGCGCGCCGCCGACGCACCTTATCGCTGATGGATGCGCCGTAGCCCCTGGCTGCGGCGCGCCCCTCGTTCATCTGTACGTCTATTGGGTTTTTTATGGACTTTAAAACAATTTTGTTTTACGCCTTCGCGCTGATCTTGATTCTGGCAGCGACGCGCGTCATCACGGCCCGTAATCCGGTCCACGCAGTACTGTTTTTGGTGCTGTCCTTCTTTTCCGCAGCGGGCATCTGGATGCTGCTGCAAGCTGAATTCCTGGCCATCGTGCTGGTATTGGTGTATGTCGGCGCCGTGATGGTGCTGTTCCTCTTCGTGGTCATGATGCTCGATATCAATATCGACCGCATGCGCGAAGGTTTCTGGGGCTATCTGCCGTTGTCGGTGACGGTGGGCGTGATCATCGTGCTGGAAATGGCTGCCGTCCTGTGGCACGGTTTCCGCAACTTTGCGCCTAGCATCGCTCCGGTGAACGTCAACCTGGGCGGCACCAAGGAACTGGGCTTGCTGATCTACACGAAATATGTGTTCGCTTTCGAGATCGCTGCCGTCGTGCTGCTGGTGGCCATCGTCGCCGCAGTTGCACTGACTTTGCGCAAACGCAAGGACACCAAGCATTTTGCTCCAGGCGATGCGGTACGCGTCAAGCGCAACGACCGCCTGAAGATCATCAAGATGGACGCGGTCGTCGAGCGTCCTGCGGCTGAGCCGGAAGTTAAGGAGGCACCATGACATTATCGCTCACACATTTTCTGGTCCTGGGCGCGATCCTGTTCGCAATCTCGATCGTCGGTATTTTCCTGAACCGCAAGAACATCATCGTATTGCTGATGGCAATCGAATTGATGCTGCTGGCGGTGAATATGAATTTCATCGCGTTCTCCCATTTCATGGGCGACGCGGCCGGTCAGATCTTCGTTTTCTTCATCCTGACGGTTGCCGCCGCTGAGTCGGCTATCGGTCTGGCTATTCTGGTGGTGATGTTCCGTAATCTGGATACCATCAACGTCGAAGACCTGGACAGCCTCAAAGGCTGATGTTTTTCAGACTCGATCTCTCGAATAATAACGATTAAGGTTCATCATGGCGGGGCAACTCCTCAACCCTAACCTCCTTCTTGCCGTACCGCTGGCGCCGCTGGCCGGTGCCGCGATTGCAGGTTTGCTTGGCACCCAGTTCCTGGGTAATTTGGTCGGACGCAAGACGTCGCATACCGCGACGATCCTGGGCGTACTGATTGCACTCATCCTGTCCGTCCACACGCTGCTGGCCGTACTCGATGGCGCGACGTTCAATGGCACCATCTATAACTGGATGACGATCGGCACCCTGAAGATGGAAGTGGGCTTCCAGATCGATTCGCTGTCGGCGATGATGATGTGCGTGGTCACCTTCGTCTCCCTGATGGTGCACATCTACACGATCGGCTACATGAAGGACGACGAAGGCTACAACCGCTTCTTCGCCTACATCTCGCTGTTCACGTTCTCGATGCTGATGTTGGTCATGGCCAACAACTTCCTGCAACTGTTCTTCGGTTGGGAAGCCGTGGGCCTGGTCTCCTACCTGCTGATCGGTTTCTGGTACCAGCGTCCGACGGCCATCGTGGCCAACATGAAGGCTTTCCTGGTCAACCGCGTGGGCGACTTCGGCTTCATCCTGGGCATCGGCCTGCTGCTGGCCTACGCCGGCACCATGAACTACCAGGAAGTGTTCGCCAAGAAAGACGAACTGGCGCTGTTGAGCTTGCCAGGTACCGACTGGGCCCTGCTGACCGTTGCCTGCATCTGCCTGTTCATCGGCGCGATGGGCAAATCGGCGCAGTTCCCGCTGCACGTGTGGCTGCCTGACTCGATGGAAGGTCCTACCCCGATCTCGGCACTGATCCACGCCGCGACAATGGTGACGGCCGGTATCTTCATGGTCTCGCGCATGTCGCCGCTGTTCGAACTGTCCGACACGGCACTGTCCTTCATCCTGGTGATCGGTTCCATCACGGCGCTGTTCATGGGCTTCCTGGGCATCATCCAGAACGACATCAAGCGCGTCGTCGCTTACTCGACCCTGTCGCAGCTCGGTTACATGACCGTGGCGCTGGGCTCGTCCGCGTACTCCGTGGCCGTGTTCCACCTGATGACGCACGCATTCTTCAAGGCACTGCTGTTCCTGGGCGCCGGTTCCGTCATCATCGGCATGCACCATGACCAGGACATCCGCAACATGGGCGGCCTGCGCAAATACATGCCGATCACCTGGATCACTTCCCTGGTCGGTTCGCTGGCCCTGATCGGCACGCCGCTGTTCTCCGGTTTCTACTCGAAAGACAGCATCATCGAAGCCGTCGAAGCGACGCACATCTGGGGTGCTGGCTTTGCCCAGTTCGCCGTGCTGGCTGGCGTGTTCGTCACCGCCTTCTACTCGTTCCGCATGTATTTCCTCGTCTTCCACGGCAAGGAACGTTTCGGCCAGGCGCACGCGCATGGTCACGACGACCATCACGCACCGAAAGCGGCCCATGGCGCGCACGGCGATGCACATGACGACCATCATGAAGAAGAGGAAGACGACCACGCGCACCACGGTCTGGAACCTGGCCAGAAGCCGCATGAGTCGCCGTTCGTCGTATGGTTCCCGCTGGTGATGCTGGCGATTCCTTCGCTGATCATCGGCTACCTGACGATCGGCCCGATGCTGCATGGCGATTTCTTCAAGGGCGTGATCTTCGTTGGCGAAAACCATCCAGCAATGGAAGAGTTGTCGCATGAGTTCCACGGCGCGATGGCGATGGCGATCCACGGCCTGTCGACGGCACCGTTCTGGCTGGCATTGTCCGGCGTGGTGGCAGCCTACTACTGCTACATGGTCAACCCGCGTGTACCGGCCTGGTTCTTTGCCAAGTTCCACGCGATCCACACCCTGCTGGACAACAAGTACTACATGGACAAGTTCAATGAAGTCGTGTTCGCCGGCGGTGCCCGCTTGCTGGGTAATGGCCTGTGGAACTTCGGTGACAAGAAGCTGATCGATGGCCTGCTGGTCAACGGTAGCGCCAAGGTCGTCGCCTGGCTGTCCTCGCTGTCGCGAGTGCTGCAGACCGGCTACATCTATCACTATGCATTCGTGATGATCCTGGGCGTGCTGGGCTTCCTGATCTATTTCCTGCCATTCTGGCCCGCTAAGTAAGCTGACCTGATAAAAGAATACTGAGAACCATGATGCAGTCTACGATTTCTACACTACCTCCTTACCTGAGTCTGTCGATCTGGGTGCCGATCATTTGCGGCGTCCTGGTCCTGGCTCTCGGCCGTGACAGCAAAGCGGGCTTTACCCGCTGGCTGTCGCTGGCTGGCGCCGTGCTCAGCATGCTGTGCACCTTGCCGCTGATCCAGCATTTCGACAACGCCGCACACGGCATGCAATTCGTCGAAAAAGCACCCTGGATAGCAACTTTCAATATCTGGTACTCGCTGGGTATCGACGGCCTGTCGCTGTGGTTCATTCCACTGACGGCCTTCATCACGGTCATCGTCGTCATTTCCGCTTGGCAAGTGATCGAGAAGCGCATCGCCCAGTACATGGGTGCCTTTTTGATCCTGTCGGGCCTGATGATCGGCGTGTTCTGCGCGCTGGACGGCTTGCTGTTCTACTTCTTCTTTGAAGCAACCCTGATCCCGATGTTCATCATCATCGGTATCTGGGGTGGTTACAACCGCGTGTACGCCTCGTTCAAGTTCTTCCTGTACACCTTCTTCGGTTCGCTGCTGACGCTGGTCGCCATCATCTACCTGCGCAATGTGACGGGTAGCTTCGACATCCTGGCCTGGCACGCGTTCAAGCTGACGATGAACGAACAGATCTTCATCTTCCTGGCCTTCCTGATGGCGTTTGCCGTCAAAGTGCCGATGTTCCCCGTCCACACGTGGTTGCCGGACGTCCACGTGGAAGCGCCTACCGGTGGTTCCGCCGTGCTGGCCGCCATCATGCTGAAACTGGGCGCGTATGGTTTCCTGCGTTTTTCGCTGCCGATCACGCCGGACGCCAGCCATTACCTGTCGGGCTTCATGATCGCCTTGTCGCTGATCGCCGTCATTTACATCGGTCTGGTTGCCCTGGTGCAAACCGACATGAAAAAACTGGTCGCCTATTCGTCGATCGCGCACATGGGCTTCGTGACCCTGGGCTTCTTCATGTTCAACGACATCTCGGTGCAGGGCGGTATCGTGCAAATGGTGTCGCACGGCTTCATCTCCGGCGCGATGTTCCTGTGCATCGGCGTGCTGTATGACCGCATGCATACCCGTAACATCGCCGACTACGGTGGCGTGGTGAACCGCATGCCAAAATTTGCCGCCTTCTTCGTGCTGTTCTCGATGGCCAACTGCGGTCTGCCAGCGACGTCCGGCTTCGTCGGCGAGTTCATGGTGATCCTGGGCGCGGTGCAATACAACTTCTGGATTGGTCTGCTGGCTGCAACGGCACTGATCTGGGGCGCGGCGTACTCGCTGTGGATGGCCAAGCGCGTGGTGTTCGGCAAGATCAAGAACAAGCATGTGGCCGAATTGACCGACATCAACAAACGTGAATTCTTCATGCTTGCTGTGCTGGCCATCGCCGTGCTCGTGATGGGTCTGTACCCAGCCCCGTTCACCGACACGATGCAAACTTCGGTTGCCGACCTGCTGCAGCATGTCGCCACCAGCAAGTTGCCTTAAATAGAAGACCGATAACATGACTAATGCACCTAATCTGGTACCGCTGTACGCGGAAATCTTTCTGCTGATCGCCACGTCGGCGCTCTTGCTGATCGATATGTTCTTGCCTGCGGCGAAGCGTTCGATCACTTACGTGCTGGCCTTGCTGACCCTGGCCGGCTGCGCCTTGCTGACCGTGGGCGACTTCAATGCGGGCACCACCGTCTACACGTTCCACAACATGTTCGTGTCGGATCCGATGTCGCAGTTGCTGAAACTGTTCTCGTATGGCGCCGTGGCGCTGACCCTGATCTATTCGCGTGCCTATGCCACTGACCGCAACATGCTGTCGGGCAACCTGGGCGGCGAGTTCTACGTGCTGGCCCTGTTTGCACTGCTGGGCCAGATGATCATGATCTCGGCCAACAACTTCCTGATCATCTACCTGGGTCTGGAACTGATGTCGCTGTCGCTGTACGCGCTGATCGCCTTGCGCCGTGACAATGCCAAGGCCACGGAAGCGGCCATGAAATACTTCATCCTGGGCGCCCTGGCTTCCGGTTTCATGTTGTACGGTATTTCGATGCTGTACGGCGCCTCCGGCACCCTGGATCTGGGCGAACTGCGCGTGGCGCTGGAAAACGGCAAGACCAACGGCACCATCATGGTCTTCGGCCTGGTGTTCCTGGTAGCCGGCCTGGCCTTCAAACTGGGCGTCGTGCCATTCCACATGTGGGTGCCTGACGTGTATCAAGGTTCGCCGACGGCCGTGACCCTGCTGCTGGGCGCGGCGCCGAAACTGGCCGCCTTCGCCATCACTCTGCGTTTGCTGGGCGAGGGCTTGCTGCCGATGGCACATGACTGGCAGCAAATGCTGCTGGTACTGGCCGTGATGTCACTGGCGATCGGTAACTTCACCGCTATCGCGCAAACCAACCTGAAGCGTATGTTGGCGTACTCGACCATCGCGCAAATGGGCTTCGTTCTGCTGGGCCTGCTGTCGGGCACCGTTGACGCGCCGAACAACACCCTGAACGCGGCTGGCGCAGCCACCGCTTACGGCGCCTCGATGTACTACGTCATCACCTACGTGTTCACCACGCTGGGTACCTTTGGCGTGATCATGTTGTTGGCACGTAATGGTTTCGAAGCAGAAGAATTGGCCGACTTCAAGGGCCTGGGCAAACGCAGCCCGATCTTCGCGCTGGTGATGACCCTGTTCATGTTCTCGCTGGCCGGCGTGCCGCCGCTGATGGGCTTCATGGCCAAGTACTCGGTGCTCGCCTCCGTGCTGGCGACGGGCCAGTTGTGGCTGACCATCGCTGCCGTGCTGTTCTCGCTGATCGGTGCCTTCTACTACCTGCGCGTCGTGAAAATGATGTGGTTCGACGAGCCGACAGACAGCAACGCGCTGGTCGTGCATGGCGACATGCGTGTCGTGCTGGCCCTGAACGGCGTGTTCGTCCTGGCGCTGGGTGTGATGCCTAACAGCATCCTGGCTGCCTGCGCGACGGCCATCACCAAGACCCTGGCGTCCTGACCGATGGATGTCACCGCCTCGAGCTGGCTGGTGATCGCGCTGGGTATCCTGGGCGCCAACCTGCCGTTCCTGAACGAGAAACTGTTTGCCGCCGTGCCCCTCAAAAAGGCGGCGCAAGCAGAGCAGGGCTGGCGCAAGCCACTGGCGCTGCGCCTGCTGGAGATGGTGATTCTGTACTTCATCGTCGGCGCCGTGGCGTTCGCGCTCGAAGCGCGCATCGGTAACGGTTTCCCGCAGACGTGGGAGTTTTACGCCATCACCGGCTGTCTGTTCCTGGTGCTGGCTTTCCCCGGCTTTGTCGGACGCTATCTGCGCAAACGCCGCTAGCCCCATCGACCGAAAGCGGCGCCTCTGGCGCCGTTTTTTATTGAATAAAGGAATCCCATGGATACGAATCTGATTGAAACCAAGGTCGACGGCGAGCTCGTCTACCAGGGCGGCTTCCTGCGCGTGCAGCGCGACCGGGTCGCCCTGCCGGACGGCAAGATCACGGCGCGCGAATTCGTCCTGCATCCGGGCGCCGTCGTCATCCTGCCGCTGCTCGACGATGGCACGGTGCTGATGGAACGCCAGTACCGCTATCCGCTGGACCGGGTCTTCATTGAATTCCCCGCCGGCAAGATCGATGCGGGAGAATCCCACCTGGCTTGCGCCCAGCGCGAGTTGCTGGAAGAGACGGGCTACACGGCCAGCGACTGGCGATTCGTCTCCACCATCCATAACGCCATCGCGTATTCGGATGAACATCTGGAGCTGTTTCTGGCGCGCGGCCTGGTCGCCGGCGAACGCCAGCTCGACGAGGGTGAATTCCTGGAAACGTTCACGGCCACGGTGCCGCAGCTGCTCGACTGGGTCAGGGATGGCACGATCACCGACGTGAAAACCGTCATTGGCATCTTCTGGCTCGACAAGATTACCAGCGGCGCCTGGCAAGCGGCTTGATCCTGCGCATGCGTATGGCTCTTTTCCTGCTGCTTGCCTGTGTCACCTTTGGTGCACAGGCGCAGGCGCGCACGCCGTTCCAGGTGCGCTGCGAAGACACGATCAGCAAGACGGTGTCCGTGCTGACGGCGCAGCAGAACGGCTACAGCATCGACACGCATCTGCCATACAAGGCCCTGACGGTGATGAAGGGCATGGCGCGCGCCAACACCTGGGTGCTGGGATTGACGAAGACGGATTCGCGCGTGGCCATCGCCCTGGCCGGCCCCATGCTGCAAGACCCGGTCAGCGGCTACGAATGCGTGGCACCGCAGATTACCGTGACCCTCACCTATGCGCCCGTGGTGATCTATATCGGCCGCGAGTTTGCCCCCGGCACTTGCGCGTATGATGAGATACTCGCGCACGAGCTGCGGCACATGAAAACCTATATGGAACACTTGCCGCGCGTGGAAAAGACCGTGCGCGCCGCGCTGGCCAAACGCTTTGAGGCGCGGCCCTTGTATGCGCCCAGCGGCACGGCCAAGGCGGCGCTGGCGCGCGAGATCGACACGGGCTGGTTGCCGTATATCAAGGCGGAAATGCGCAAGGTGGAAACCTTGCAGGCGGCCATCGATTCTCCACAAGAATACGCGCGCCTGGGCAAGGCGTGCAAGGGCGAAATCCAGAACATTCTGGCGGGCAAGGCAGGGCCCGCCAACTAGGAAATTAGATGAGGAATGGCATGACAGCAGCACCGAACACCATCCGCTACTTTGCGCTGATCCCCGCCGCCGGCGTGGGCGCGCGCATGGCAGCGGGCAGTCCCAAGCAATATTTGCCCATCGCCGGCAAGCCCATGCTACGCCATGCGCTCGACGCCTTTCTCGCCAGTCCCCTGATTGCGCACACCTATGTGGTCGTCAGCGCCGAGGATGGCGTGATTGACACGGTCGTGCCCGAGCAGGGCGCAGGGTTTGGCGTATCGGTGTTGCGCTGCGGCGGCGCCACGCGCATGGAAAGCATCCTGAATGGCTTGCACGCCGTGCAGGGCAGCATAGCCGCCCACGACCAGGTGCTGGTGCACGACGCGGCGCGCCCCGGCCTCACGCCGGCGCTGATCGCAAAGCTGATCATGGAAGTGGGTGAGCATGCGGCCGGCGGCCTGCTGGCCTTGCCCGTGGTCGATACCGTCAAGCGGACGGGGCCGGGCACGGGTGGCGCCAGCATGTCGGCGCAGACGGTGCCGCGCGACGGCCTGTGGCTGGCGCAGACGCCGCAAATGTTCAGCTATGCCTTGCTGCACCGGGCGTTATCCGAAGCGCCCGATCCGCAAGCGATTACCGACGACGCCAGCGCCGTCGAAGCGCTGGGCCTGGCGCCCAAGTTGGTCGAAGGCCACCCGCGCAACCTGAAGGTGACCTTGCCGCGCGACATACACACGGCCGAGCTGTATTTGGCCAATTCCTGACCTTACAAGAGACTTGCATGCACACAACGACTCCCGTCCTCCCATTTCGCATCGGCCAGGGCTATGACTGCCACGCACTGGTGGAAAACCGCGACCTGATCATCGGCGGCGTGAAAATCCCCCATCACCTGGGCTTGCTCGGCCACTCCGACGCCGACGTGCTGCTGCACGCTATTACGGACGCCATCTTCGGCGCCGCCGCGCTGGGCGACATCGGCCGCCATTTCCCCGATACGGACGCGCAATTCAAGGGCGCCGATTCGCGCACCCTGCTGCGCGAAGCCGTGCGCCGCGTGCAAGCCACCGGTTATATCATCGGCAATATCGACGCCACCATCATCGCCCAGCGCCCGAAAATGGCGCCGCACATCGCCGCCATGTGCGCCAACGTGGCCGACGACCTGGGCGTGAGTGTGGGCCAGGTCAACATCAAGGCCAAGACGAATGAAAAACTGGGCTACCTGGGCCGCGAAGAGGGCATCGCGGCCGAAGCCGTGGCCTTGCTGCTGCGCGCCTGATACGCCACCGACGATCGACCACTGACAGGAGAGAGCATGTTCCAGCTACGCCGTACCAGCATCTTGCTTGCATGGGCACTGACCGCCGCACCATCGGCCTGGGCCGAACTGCCAGCCACGGGCGAGCCGCCCGCCGCCAGACAGGGCTGGAAGGCCGAGACTGTCGCGCAGGGCGTGCGCCAGCCGTGGGGCATTGCCTGGCTGGGCGAGGGACGCGCGCTCGTCACCAGCAAGCAGGGCACATTGCATTTACTGAATGGCAAGAAATTCGAAGATGTGGCGCTGGAAGGCATGCCCAAGGTATTTACGGGCGGGCAGGGTGGCTTGCTCGATATCGTGATTCATCCGCAGGATACGGGCAAGGCCACGTCACGCGTGTACATGACGCTGTCGACGGGCACGAATGACGCGAACCGCACGACCCTCGTGCGCGGCGTGTTCGATGGCAAGAAGGTGACGGGCATCCAGACCCTGTTCAAGGTGGCCACGGACAAGAGCGGCGGCCAGCACTTCGGTTCTCGCCTGCTGTGGTTGCCGGATGGCACTTTGCTGATGAGCGTGGCCGACGGCGGCAACCCGCCGCTGCGCATCGGCGATCGCCTGGCGCGCGAGCAGGCGCAAAACCTGGCCACGCACCAGGGCTCCATCCTGCGCCTGACGGACGAGGGCAAGCCGGCGCCCGGCAATCCGCTGGCGGCCAAGGGCGCCTTGCCGGAAATCTGGTCGTATGGCCACCGCAACGTGCAGGGCCTGGCGCTCGACCCCGTTTCTGGCCGCGTGTGGGCCACGGAACACGGTCCGTATGGCGGCGACGAGCTGAACCTGGTGGTAGCGGGCGGCAACTATGGCTGGCCCCTGCAAAGCTATGGCGCCGACTACAAGACGCATGAACCCGTTGGCAAGCACGAAGTGGCCGGCATGCTCAATCCCAGCGTGGCCTGGGTGCCATCGCCGGCGCCCTCGGGCCTGGCCGTCTACACGGGCGACAAGATTGCCGCCTGGCGCGGCAGCATCTTCAGCGGCGGCCTGGCGGCCAAGGATATCCGCCGCATCGCCGTCGATACGAATGGCAAGGTGACGGGACAGGACCGCCTGGCCATCGGCGCGCGCGTGCGCGACGTGCGCCAGGGCCCGGACGGCTATCTGTATGCGCTGACGGACGAAGATAATGGCCGCTTGCTGCGCATCGTGGCGCAGTAGCACGGCAGGTGCCATCTTCGCTTAAGATGGCGCCTTTACTTCATTCAAGGTGGCGGCATGGCCCGTGATACTTATGCATACCGGCACGTCGCCGTCGAATCGCGCGCCATTCATGGCCGTGTGGAAATCCGCCCCGTGCCGGGCCAGGCCTTTTCGCCGGAGCTGGCCGTGCAATGCGCGCGCCGCCTGGTGGACGTGCAGCGCTACCCGCTCGGCAGCCGCTTTTTACTCTTTGCCAAACTGACGGACCGCCTGGGCGGTACGCCCTTCCTGTACGCGTATTACGGCGATGCGGATGTGCTCATGACGCCGGCCGAAGTGACGAAATTCCTCGGCGAATTCCGCCGCGGCCGCATTTGATACCTACGAGGTGATGCAGGCTGCGCCGGCCTTGCTGCTGGCCCGCGGCTTGCCGAAGAACGCGATCGTCAAGGCGCAGCCGAGGGCGAACAGGCCGCCCACCAGCATCGCACTCGATACGCCCAGCCGGTCGACGGCCATGCCTCCGAGCAAGGCGCCGGACGCCAGCGACACTTGCACGATGGCGACAAACAGCGCGCTGCTGCCTTCCATCAAATGTGGCGCCGCCTTGAACATCCACGTCTGCACGGCGATCGGCATGGCGCCGAAACCGAAGCCCCAGACGGCCACCAGCAGCATGGCTGTCACCGAATGGCTGCCGAACGCGGCCAGGGCCAGGGTGGACAAGCCCAGCACGGCGCCCGTCACCATCAGCGCGGCCCGTTCGTAGCGGCCGGCGGCCCAGCCGCCCGCGAGGTTGCCGATGAAGCCGGCAGCGCCATACACCAGCAGCATGGCGCTGACCGTACCGGCTGCCAGGTGCGAGATTTGCGTGAGGAAAGGCGCGATATATGTGTAGGCGGAGAACTGGCCCGTGAAGAGCATGGCCGTGGCGATCAGGCCCAGGCGCGCCTTGCGGATGCTGAAAATCATCGGCAACTGGCACAAGCGGATGGCCTGTGTCGGTGGCAGCTTGGGTAACAGCAGCAACTGACCGAGGAAGACCAGTACGGCAATGGCGCTGGCCGCGCCGAAAGCCACCCGCCAGCCGACCAGCTCGCCCACCAGCGCGCCGGCCGGCACGCCCGCCACCGTGCCCAGCGAGACGCCGGCGAAGATGATGGACATGGCGCGCGACGCATGTTGCGGCGCCACCAGGCGCGGGCCGATGGCGCTGCCGATGGCCCAGAAGCCGCCCACGCCCACGCCCAGCATGGCGCGGCCCAGCAGTATCCACGCATACGAGGGGGCCAGCGCCACCAGCAGGTTCGATGCGACCAGCAGGGCCGTGAGGGCCAGCAGCACGATGCGGCGGTCCAGGCGGCCCGAACCGACGGTGACGAAGATGGCGGCAAATGCGGCGACGATGCCGGGCGTGGTGATCATCAGCCCCGCCTGGCCCTTGCTGATGGCCAGTTCGGCGGCCATGGCCGGCAGCAGGCCGACAGGCAGGAATTCGGAGGTGACGAGGGCGAAGGCGCCGATGCCGACCGACAGGACGGCCAGCCACGGCGCCACGGTGGTATCGTCGCCAGAAGTGTTGGAAAGTGTTTGCATGTGAGGTTCCTGAAAAGCTGGGAGGTTTTTAACCGGTCGGTATATAATCAGGGCAGGCAGACAGTGTTGTCAATAATTTTTTACCGAACGGTATGAAACAAGATAAAAAAGAAGCAGCGGCCAAGGCGAAAACGGGGCGGCCGCGCACCTTCGACGCGGACGAAGCGCTCGATTGCGCCATGAAAGTGTTCTGGGAAAAAGGCTATGAGGGCAGTTCCCTGCCGGAATTGACGAAAGCCATGGGCATGAACCGGCCCAGCCTGTATGCCGTCTTCGGCAACAAGGAGCAATTATTCCACAAGGCGTTGGAGCGCTACAGCGACACGCGCATGCGGTTTTTCGATGCGGCGCTGGAGCAGCCGACGGCGCGCCAGGTGGTGGAAGCCTTGCTGACGCAATATGTTGACGCGCAAACCATGCCCGATGGCCCGCACGGCTGCATGGGCGTCAATGCGGCGCTGGCCTGCAGCGACGATGCCTTGCCGATCCGCGATGAATTGTTTGCGCGCCGGCTGCGCGGTGAAATCAAATTGCGCGACCGTTTGCGGCGCGCCAGGGAAGAGGGTGATTTGCCGCCCGATTCCTGTCCGGAGCAGCAGGCGCGCTTTGTCGTGACCCTGTCGCAGGGCATGGCCATCCAGGCCGCCGCCGGCGTCTCGCGCGAGCAATTGCAGCAGATGGTCGGATTGCTGCTGCGCAACTGGCCGCTGTAACTACTCTGTCGGGGCGATGGTCTTGGCCAGTTCGCTGGGCGCCTTGCGCCGCCAGGCGGCCGTCAGGGCGGCGGCCAGCATGTCCAGCTCGGCGTCCGCCAGGCGCACCGTGATGCCGGCCAGGCGTTCGCCCCACCAGAGTTTCTCGCAGCCCGCTGGCGTGATGACGGTGGCGATATGCGCCGCTTCCGCATCGAGCAGTACGTTGATGTGCTCGTCGTCGGGCAGGGTGGCAAAGATCTTCCCGCCCACGCGGAAGGCCGGACGCTCGTGGTGTTCTTCCTCGGTGGTGTCGGGAAACGACAGTGCCAGATAGCGTAGTTCTTCCAGGTCGACCATTTCCTCTTCCCCCCTCATCGGACAGATAGCTGCATGGGTGCATTTTGCCATGCTGTTTCGCCCAGTGGTGCAGCGGCATGTGAAAAGAAATGCGCAAGATGCGACAGTGGCGGGCTGCTCTGTGGTACCGCCGCGACACGCCACGGGCTACCGAGATGGGCGTATGGCCAGTGCGCCAGAGCGAGAGTTGGCACTTTCCTGTGCCGGGAAGGATATTGCTAGAAAAATATCTCTCATGGTTAAAAGAAAAATACTTTTCCTTTTGGAAATTTAAGATAGAATACGCTCATCGTCTTACCTGACCCGTCAATCGACTGGCCTTGTCCCGGGAACCCGAACCCTTTCCAGGACGCTTGCAGTGTCGTCATGGCACGCTGCAAGTCCGCAGTTTCACGCGGAAGTCCACGCCACAGACCGCTCATCCTTGCAATTCTTGCGCTAAGCCGGCACGCCTCAATGCAGCGTGTATTCAGCTCCAGTGCTCCTAGCTGCCCTCACTGAATACTTACTTACTGGATACCATCATGAAAAACTTGCCTAAAATCGCCTTGTCCCTGATCGCTGTCGGTGTGTTTGCCCACGCGAACGCCAGCACCATCACCCTGTCCACCGGCTACTCGAACGCTGGCGCGCAAGCTTCCGCCGCCGCTTATCAGGCAGTGGTGAATGCCGCCGTGGCCACGCCGGGCGCCGGTTATGGCTCGACCTCGGTCGCCAGCTATAACAACGTCGATAACAGCAGCCTGTTTGGCAGCGCTTCGAATATCGCTTTCAAATCGACCATCAACTTCGGCGTCAGCGCGGCCAATGCCGGTGCGTGGAGCTTCCGCACCGGCGTCGATTTCGGCAAGGGCGGCGCCTTGTTCCTCGACGGCGTGGCGCTGGACTTCAAGAGCAATGACATGTGGTGGGCAGGCAACTACAACAATGGCAGCCAGTTCCTTGGCGGTTCGAGATCCCTGTCGGCCGGCAACCATACCCTGAGCATCTTCGGCCTGGAAGGCTGCTGCGATGGCGGCCAGCAAGCGCAGTTCAAGGCGGGCAATAACAATTTCGTCAGCTTCGGCGCCAATGATGGCTTGATCTCGGCAGTCCCTGAGCCAACCACCTACGCCATGCTGTTGATCGGCCTGGGCTTGCTGGGCTTTACGGCGCGCCGCAAGCAGGAAGCCAAGTTCTAAGCGCAAGTTCTAAGCAGTAATAAAAAGCCCGCCGGTCTGTCAGGACACGGCGGTTTTTTTTTGCATGCGCGTTGTCAGTCGCCGCCGTCTTCGTCTTCGTCGGCACCCTTGGCCGCCTTGCCCCGCTCGGCGTCGACGGCGCGCTGCAGGCTGGCCGCATCGCGCAAGAAGGCGTCCGTCGTGTGATCCGGGCTCAGGCGCAAGGCGGGCGGGTAGATCGCGGACATATACTGCTCGTCGGCCAGGCGGCCGCTGCTCTGCAGGTTGCTCAGCAGGATCAGGGTCGAGCCGAGGATGGCCAGCACGATGGCAACGAGGCCGAAGCGGCGCGGATGCTGCGGCTTGATCGTGCACAAATGGTAGTAGATCATGGCGCATACAATGACGATAAACATATGCCGTCCGTAGCGCGTCAGCACTTCCAGCGACAGCGCATACGCCGCCACATTGCTGCCCAGTTCCCACACTTCCATGGCCAGCAAGCCGCAGCCGATGATGAACAGGTGGCGGCCGAAGCGCGCCACATGGCCAAACAAACGGTTTGCCACGGCCCAGATCGACGCCCACACGAGGCCGCCGGCCAGCGCGTAGGCGATGATCATCAGGTAGGAAATCGGCTCGAAGGCGTCCGCATCACTGAGCCAGTTGCTGAAGGCGGCCGAGGCGCCGATCATGGCCAGGCCGGCGACGGCGGGGTGCAAGCCTTCCCAGTCGTGCCTGGTCGTGTCGCCCAGTTCGGGCGCCACGGGATGGTCGCTGGCGCGCACGCGCAGACGCGTGTGGCCCAGGCGCACGATGCTGTTGCCAGTCATGGCCACTTGCAGTTGCCGCTGCCCCCGGTGGATCACGCCATTCTGGCTGCCCAGGTCGCGCAGCAGCAGGCCGCCTGCGCCGTCGTCCTCGACGATGGCGTGCGCGGCGGCCGTATGCGCATCGTCGAGGATGAAGTCGTTGTCATAGCCGCGCCCGATACGGATCGGCAGGGATGCAATCGGCTGGCGTTGCCGCACTTCGCCATTCTCGGCGAGGATTTCGATGAAATAGGGCGGCTTCATGGCTTGCGCCCACTTTCCCGCGATAGCGCTTCGAGGAAGGTGCGCGTGACGCGCATGCCGTTGGCGTAGGACACGCCGCGCGCGTCGATGCGGCTTTGCAGGCTCATGAGTGGCTCATCGGTACTGGCGGCCAGCAGGGCAAAGTCGTACAGGCCCGTCAACTTGCGGTAGGCGCGCACGCACAGGACGGCGCGCAAGGGCAGGGTCTTGTTCTTGACGAACTGTTCGGTGCAATGGGGCCCCGTCAGGTGGGCGCTTTTGTAGCTGCCGAAACTTTCATTCTTGAACGAAGCGCTGGCCAGCTCCGAGAAGCGCAGGGCGCCCAGTTCGCTGCTGCGCAAGAATTCATGGCGCATCGACACTTGTCCCGTCTGCAGGGCGCCAGAGATGAAGATGGCCGATTCCATGGCGCAGCTGGTGTTGTCGAGCATATAGGGCTTGTCGGACTTGACGTTGGAACGGCCCCAGCAGCGCATCTGGTCGGATTCGCGCACGGGCACGCGGTACGGGCCCATGGCTTTCAGGCTCAAGGGCGTGCCCAGCAGGCGCGCCAGCATGACTTCCTGGTGCGCCAGCAGCTGTGCCGTCACCAGCGGCTTGAAGTCCTTCGGCGGCTTGCCTTGCTGGGCCACCTTGGCCAGCAATTGCTGGGCATAGCGGGCGGGCACGAGAAAACTGACGAGTTCACCATCGAGGCGTTTCGAGACATTGATGCCGGCGACGTCGCCATTCGCGGTGACGCTGGGGCCGCCGCTCATGCCGGAATTGATCGGCCCCGTAAACATCAGCTGATCGTAGAAGCTGCGCGTGACGACGCCGTTGTACGAGCCTTCCGAGATGGCGAAGCCGAGGTCCAGCGGATTGCCCATCGAGTACAGGTACTGGCCCTGCGTCAGGGGCGCCAGCGGCTCGGGCATCTTGAAAAAACCCGTGCCGTGGCGGTTCACGCGCAGCACGGCCAGGTCGTGCAGCACGTCCACGGCCAGCAATTCGACATTGCCGCGCTGGCCGCTGGTGTCGACCCATTCGCCCACATAGGTATCCGGCTCGAGGGCGAATTGCGACACGACGTGATAGTTGCTCACCACCAGGTCGCCCGTGCCGATCAAAAAGCCCGAGCCGACGGACGACTGCGTGCGGCCGTTTTTCAGCAGCACGCGCACTTGCAGGATATCGGCGCGCGCGGCCGTGTACAGCTTTTGCGCGGCGGACGAAGGCGGCGGCAGGGCCGCATGCTCGGTGGCGGCGGGCGCGGCGGTGGCCGGCGGCGGTTTGATGGGGGGAGTCGAAGCGGTGGGGGGCGCCGCTGGCGCAGGCGCCGGGGCCGCGTGTGCGCCAGCGCCAGCGCACAGGCTGGCCAGCAAGCAGGCGTAGTTAGATAATTTCATGCATCCTTTATGCGTGAGCAGGAGCGAAGCGGGCGCGGGCCGGCGCCCAGGTGACGCGCCGCCGCGCGCCGGCCCGGGAATTACAGGGCGCCGTCTTCCAGCGCCGGCGCCGTTTCCGGCGTCATCATGTGACCCAGCTTGCTTTGCTTGGTATTCAGGTAGTGCTGGTTGAAGGCGTTGCGGTTGACCAGCAACGGCACCCGTTCGGCCACCGTGATGCCCAGCGCTTCCATGGCGGCGATCTTGCGCGGGTTGTTCGTCATCAAACGCAGGCTGTGGATGCCGAACTGCGCAAACATGGGCTGGCACAAGGTGTAGTTGCGCGCGTCGGCCTTGAAGCCCAGCTGTTCATTCGCCTGCACCGTGTCGGCGCCGGCCTCTTGCAGGCGGTAGGCGCGGATCTTGTTGATCAGGCCGATGCCACGCCCTTCCTGGCGCAGGTACAGCAAAATGCCGCGGCCTTCCTCGGCGATGCGTTTCAAGGCGCCTTCGAGCTGCGCGCCGCAGTCGCAGCGCTGGGAAAACAGCACGTCGCCCGTCAGGCACTCGGAATGCACGCGCGCCAGCACCGGTTCGCCGTTGCCGATATCACCCAGCACCATGGCCAGGTGTTCCTTGCCCGTGGCGTGTTCGACAAAGGCGTGCAGGGTGAACTGGGCCCACGGCGTCGGCAGTGCGCAGGAAGTCGTGTAATCCAATTCGCCTGTCGCCAGGAGGTCTGCGCCGCTTTGCATGGTTGTGCTCATATAAGTAATTATCAAAAATAAAAGGCGCGCCACACCACTCCGATGCCGGCGCGCCTTGCCATCATACCAAAAAGCAGGGAAACGTTTTCCCCCGCTGCCATTCGGTCGTTGCAATGTCGGGTGATAAGCCTTACTTAGGGGCACTTCCTCCTTTTACAAGGTGAATTGCTGGCTTTGCCTGGCGGATGCCTCCGCCAGGCACGGGACATCAGCTGCCGATGCGTCCGCCGTCGTTCTTGGTGATCACGATGGTGGCCGAGCGTGGCCGCTTGCCGGCGCCATAACCGGCGTTGGCCGGCCACTGGCTCGTGTATTTGGACGGATCGCCGATATTGGCCAGCGCAGTGTTTTCGCCCGGATGCTGGATGTTGATGAACATGGTCTTGCCATCAGGCGTTTCGCTGATGCCCGTGATTTCCGAGCCGACCGGCCCTACCAGGAAGCGCTTGAGCGTGTCGGCCGTGGGTTTCTTGCCGATGAAGGTGTCGACCGCCAGGTTGCCGCCGGCTGCCGTGGCATAGTTCAGGGTGGACTTGGCGCCGTCGCCGACCTTGCCGGGGATGGCTGCCAGCATCATGCAGTTGGTCACATCCGTGTAGGCGCCGTCGTCGGTCTGGATCCAGCAGATGCCCGTGTAGGGGCTGAAGGCCAGGCCGTCCGGGCTCGAGAAATCCTGGTCGGCCGTCAGGTTCGACAGGTTGATCTTGCTGGCGTCGGCGCCGCTCTCGGCGCCAAACAGGTAGACATCCCAGGTAAAGCTGGTGGCTGCGGCTGCGCCCGTGCCTTCCTTGAAGCGGATGATATGGCCGTTCGGGTTGCCGTTCTGCGCGCTGCTGCCCTTCATGTCCGTGTAGGCGCGCGGGTTGGCGCTGTCCGGCGCCAGCTGCGACGAGCCGCTCGGGTTGACGGTGCGGTTCGAGTTGTTGGTCAGCGTGTAATAGATCTCGCCATTCGCCGGGTTGACCGAGCACCATTCCGGACGGTCCATCTTCGTCGCGCCCACGGCGTCGGCCGCCAGGCGGGCATTCACCAGCACATCGGCCAGGTCGGCGAATTTGTAGGCGCTGTACGCCTGGATCAGCGCGTTCGACATGGCCAGCTCGATCCACTGGCCCGTGCCGTCGGCGGCCAGCTTGGCCACGTACAGCTTGCCCGAATCGAGGTATTTGTCGCCGGTGGCCATGCGGTCGGCCGGGTTGGCGTCTGCGGCGGCCCACACGGCCGTCGTGACGAACTTGTAGATGTATTCGTTGCGCGAATCGTCGCCCATGTAGACGGCCAACTGCTGGCCCACGGCCGGCACGCTGAAGGCGGCGCTTTCGTGCGCGTAGCGGCCCAGCGCCGTGCGCTTGCGGATGGCACGGGTCTTGTCATACGGGTCCATCTCGACGATGTAGCCCATGCCGTTCAATTCATTGCGGTAGTCGTCGCTGCCATTGGCGGAGGTGCCAATCTTGCTCAGATTCCAGCGCGCGTACTTGTCGTCGCTGCCGCCCGTTTCCCAGCCGTGGCGCGAGCCGGCGCCCTGGCTGCGGCCATAGCGGTTCAGCGAAGCGACGGACTTGTCGCCGCGCGCGGCGTTGTCGGTGGCCGAGCGGGTGAAATAGCCGGCCCAGTTTTCTTCGCCGGAAAGGTAGCTGCCCCAAGGCGACTTGCCCGTGCCGCAGTTGTTGATGGTGCCGCGCGTCTTGGTGCCGGTCGGCGAATACTTGGTCACCACGAGGGCGTTGCCGCGCACGGGGCCGGAGATTTCGATGTCCGTCAGCGGCGTGACGCGGCGGTTGAAAGCGGAATCGTTGACGGTGGCCCAGGCGCTGCCCGTCTTCTTGACTTCGACCACGCTCAGGCCGTGGACGGCCACTTCCTTGTCGACTTCGGCGGCGGGACGCGGCAGCGAGGTGGTGCCGCCATTCACGTGCAGGAAGTGCGAGGACAGTTTTTCGTCGGTGGTTGCTTCGTGGTTCATCGCCAGCAAGCCCCGCTCGGCGCCGGACGCCAGCGGCGCGCCGGCGGCGGACAGGCCGTAGTATTCCATGCCGTCGTGGTGGTCGCCGGCGCGGTTGTCGAAATCGGTATCGCTGCCGTCGTTCTTGTAGGCGGGCGTGGCCGCGCGCAGCGAGTCGCCCAGCGCATACAGGGCCGTGGCCGTGTAGCCGGCAGGCACCGACACGACGTCAGCCAGGCTTTTCGGCACGGCCGTGAAGGCCAGCAGTTTTTCCGGCGTTGGCGTCGGTGTCGGCGTCGGCGTGACGGCGGCTGCATCGCTGCCGCCGCCGCAAGCGGACAATCCCATCGAACCCATGACGGCGGTAGCGGCCGTGACGGCGCTGCCGCGCAACCAGTTGCGGCGGCTCAGGCGGGCGTTCAGGATGCTGTTGAAGTGGTTGTCGTGGGACGCGTTGCTGTCAATGTCGTTCAGATCGGTGGCGCTGATGGCCAGATCGTTGGGCTTGTTCATGGGCTGCGATGTCCTGTGGTTGCGTGATTAAATGGCAATCGCATGATAATCAGCTAATGTGACAGCGCCATGTCAGCTTGATGACAAAACGGTGACAGGCAGCCCCCGGCCTTATCTGGCCTGGCGAAAACCGCGCTCCACCAGCAGCAACATGCCGCCAAAGATGGACAGGTTCTTCAGGAAGTTCGTCAGCTGGTCCTGGAAGTGGGCCGCATCGGCGCTCCAGAAGGCGTGGAAGATCACCGTGGTGGGGATCAGGAACAGCGCCAGGGCCAGCGCCGCCCAGCGCGCCTGCCAGCCCGTGATCAGCAGCAGGCCACCGCCCACTTCCAGGATAATCACCCCCACCAGCAAGATATTGGCGATTGGCAAGCCCTGGCTGGCCATGTAGCCGGCCACACCCGCAAAGCCGCCGATTTTCAGCAAGCCCGAGACAAAGAACAGCACGCCAAGGGCGGCACGGCCGAGGGGGAGCAATACGTTGGTTCTGTTTTCCATGATTTTCTCTTCCTGTATATTTAGCTGTTAATTATTTTGGCAGGTCGAAGAGCAGAAATTCCGCGTCTTCCGGCTGGGTAATTGTCACGCTGGCCTCTTGCGTCAGTTTCAGCGCATCGCCCGCTTTCAGTGGCGTGCCGTTGACGACCAGGCTGCCACGGATCAGGTGCACATAGGCGTGGCGGCCTTCTTCCAGCGCATGTTCGGCCTGTTCGCCTTGCTGCAGGATGCTGGCGTAGATGGCCGCATCCTGGTGGATCAGCACGGAACCCTGGCGACCGTCGGAGGAGGCGATCAAACGCAGCTTGCCGCGTTTGCTTTCCGGCGTGAAGTGTTTCTCTTCATAGCTGGGCGGAATGCCCGTCACGTTCGGCTGGATCCAGATCTGCAGGAAGTGCAAGCCATCCGTGTTTGAATGGTTGAACTCGCTGTGGCGCACGCCGCTGCCGGCGCTCATGCGCTGCACATCGCCGTAGTGCAGGACGGAGCCGGTACCCATGCTGTCCTTGTGTTCCAGGGCGCCGTCGAGCACATACGAAATGATTTCCATGTCGCGGTGGCCGTGCGTGCCGAAACCCTGGCCAGGCGTGACCCGGTCTTCATTGATTACCAGCAGGGGGCCGAAGCCCATGTGCAAGGGATCATGGTAGCTGCCGAAGGAAAAGCTGTGGTGGGAGTTGAGCCAGCCGTGGTTGGCGGCGCCGCGTTCTTCGCTATGACGAATCTGTAACATGGTGGACTCCGTTTCTAAAGGTTAATGTGCGATAATTTCGAAGGGCCGTTGCCTGGCGCTACGCCGTGGCTTTTCTCTGCCCTTCGCTGTACGATGAACAAAGTATAGGCGCCTGCGCAGGGAAAGAAAAACGGAAAATCTACCGCGCTATGATCGAAAAAATCGAATGTTAAGACTGAGCCTGGAAGCGCTGCAAATCGTCGACGCCATCGACCGCCGCGGATCGTTCTCGTCGGCGGGCAAGGAGTTGCATAAAGTCCCGTCTACCATTTCCTATACGGTGGCCAAGCTGGAAGACGACCTGGGCGTGCAAGTGTTCCAGCGCAATGGCCCGAAAGTCATGCTGACGGCGGCCGGCCAGGAGTTGCTGAAAGAGGGCCGTTATTTGTTGAAGGCGGCACAGGACCTTGAGCACCGCGTGCGAAGGGTAGCGTCCGGCTGGGAGACGGAATTGTCCATCGGCATCGATTCCATGTTTTCCGCCGTGGCCCTGGCCGACGACGTGCGCGCCTTTTACGGCGTGGCGCAGCAGACGCGTTTGCGCCTGTCGCAAGACACCTTGTCGGGCACCTGGGAAGCGCTGCTGGACCGGCGCGTCGACTTGCTGGTGGGTGCGCCCGGCGACGGGCCAGCCGGTGGCGGTTATATCGCGCAGCCGATCGGCATGCTCGACTTCGTGTTTACTGTGGCGCCCACGCATCCGCTGGCGCAGGTGGCGGAACCCTTGTCGCGCGGCCACCTGCAGCAGCATCGCGCCGTGGTGGTGGCCGATTCGGCGCGCCAGATGGCGCCGCGCACGGTGGGACTGCTGCTGGGACAAGATGCCTTGAGCGTGCCGAACATGCAGGTCAAGTTCGATTACCAGGTGCTGGGGCTGGGTTTTGGCTTCCTGCCGGGGCCGTGCGCCCGCGCCGCCATCGCGCGCGGCTTGCTGGTAGAAAAGGCCGTGGAAGAGCCAAAACCATCGGAAACGTTTTACCTGGCGTGGCGCGTGGGCGAGGATGGCGCCGCGCTGCGCTGGTGGATGGCGCGCATGCGCGAACCGCATGTGTTTGCCCGCCTGGCGCAGCATCTGCCGGGCCATTCGGCCCAGGCCTTAAAATGTTGACATACGCCAACACTTTTAAGTTACCATATTCACAGTATTTCCGGCCCGACCTCCACGCCCCACAGTGGGATTTTGATGATTACACACACCGCAGCGCCCCTGATAGTTTCCCCTGACCTGGCTTTAGAGTGGGGATGCCATGCTTGAGGCGAAGGTTGCGCTGTGCCTGCGCCTGGCCGAGGATGCCCGTGAACAGGCGGGGCCGCAGCAGGCCGCCACCCTGGCGCGGCTGGAGGAAGAGCTGGAGCGGCTGCGCGGCGCCAGCCGGCCCGTGGTGCGCGTGGCGCCCCCCGACGCCTTGCTGGAAATCGATCCCGACGGCTTTTTGATCGGCTGGAACCATGGCGCCGAACAGATGTTCGGCTATTCCGAACTGGAAGCGCTGGGCCAGCACATCCTGTTTTTGTATCCGGAAGACGACGCGGAAGCGAGCGTGCTGGAGCTGCATTTCACGCAGGGCGACGTGGCCACCGATGTGCGCCGGCGCAAGAAGTCGGGCATGGTGACGTGGTTGCGCATGCACCGCCACGTGATCTTCGACCAGGCTGGCAAGGCATGCGGCACGGCCGTGCGCCTGTCGGCCATGAGCGAGCCGCTGTCCGACGTCGACAAGGTGAGGTTGCACGCGCGCATCATCGAAGATAGCGAGCAAGCCGTGCTGATCACGGATGCGGAAGAGCGCATCGTCTCGATCAACAGTTCCTTTAGCCGCATCACCGGCTACTCGCCGGCCGAAGCCATCGGCCGCACGCCGGACTTGCTGCGCTCGGGCGTGCACGACCCCGATTTCCGCGCCAAGGTGCGCGCCGCCATGCGGGGACACGGTTCCTGGCGCGGCGAAATCATCGGCAAGCGCAAGAATGGCGAACTGTTCCCGCAAGACGTCACCATCAGCGTCGTGCGTGACGAGTTCGGCGAAATCAGCCACGTGTTTTCCCTGTTTTCCGATATCTCGGTGCACAAGGATGCCGAGGCGCGCATGCAGCGCATGGCCAACTACGACAGCCTGACGGGCTTGCCCAACCGCTGCCTGCTGAATCAATTGGTCGACCAGGGCCTGGCCGAAGCGAAACGCCAGGGCTCGCATGGCGCGCTGATGGTCATCGACATCAGCCGCATCGGTTCCATCAGCGATACCCTGGGCCATGAAGTGGGCGACCAGTTGGTGATCGCCATCGGTCAGCTGTTCCGTGGCGCCCTGCGCGACGCCGACATCCTGGCGCGGGTCGACAACAGCAAGTTCGTCGTCGCCCTGCTGCATATCGAAAAGCGCGAACACGCGGCGAATGTGGCGCAAAAGCTGCTCAACCTGCTTGAAGCGCCGATCAATATCGATACGCACGCCCTGCACGTGGGCGCCAGTATCGGCATTACCGTGTATCCGGAAGACGGCATGGAAGCGCCGGCCCTGTTCCGTTTTGCCGACGTGGCCGTGGCCAAGGCGGGCCAGACCATCGAATCGACCTTCCTGTTTTACCGCGAAGACATGAACCGCAGGGCCAAGGAACATTTGCGCCTGGAAAGCGAAATGCGCCTGGCCTTGGGCGACAAGGAGCTGGAATTGCATTACCAGCCGAAAGTGAGCCTGGCCAGCGGACGCATCGTGGGCGCGGAAGCCTTGCTGCGCTGGAAGCATCCGATGCGCGGCATGGTCTCGCCGGGCGTCTTCATCCCCGTCGCCGAGGAAACTAGTTTAATTTTAGAACTGGGCACTTGGGTGCTGGACGAGGCCTGCCGCCAGATCCGCAGCTGGGAAGACCGGGGCCTGCACATGCCGGCCATCGCCGTCAATCTGTCGGCGCGCCAGTTCGATGAACAGTTGCCGGCGCGCATAGCGGCCGTGCTGGAACGCTATGGCGTGCGGCCCGACCAGATCATGCTGGAAATCACGGAAAGCCTGTTGATGCGCGGCGCCGACAAGGTCATCGACATCATGAATCAGCTGGTGGCCATGGGCCTGGCGCTGGCGCTGGACGACTTCGGCACCGGCTATTCCAGCCTGGCGTATCTGAAGAAATTCCCCATCAGCACATTGAAAATCGACCGCTCGTTTGTCATCGGCTTGCCCTTCGAGGAAAACGATTGCGCCATCGCCCGCGCCATCGTCACCATGGCGCAGCAGCTGCGCCAGGAAATCGTCGCCGAAGGGGTGGAAACGGCCGAGCAGATGCGTTTCCTGCGCGAACTCGGTTGCGACCAGCTGCAAGGCTATCTGTTCAGCCCAGCCGTGCCGGCGGCGGAATTCGAGCTGATGCTCGATGAAGGCCGGCAGTTGCGGCTGGACGCGGCGGTGGCTTAAGCAACGCTCAAGTTCACTTTTTCCAGCAGGTAATCGAGCATCACGCGCACGCGGGCGGGCACTTGCAGGCCCGGCCCCACGAAGACGGCGTGCACGAGTTCCTTGTCGCCCGGATTGTAGTCCTGCAGCACGGGTATCAAATCGCCTTGCGCAATATCGCGCTGCACATGCTGGCGCGAAAAGCGTCCCAGTCCCATGCCCGCCAGCACCAGCTGGCGCATGCTTTCCCCATCGCTGACGCAAGTATTGCCTTGCGGCGCCACTTGCATGATGTTGCCAGCCTCATCGAGGAAGGGCCAGTTTTCGTTCTGGCAGCGGAAGTTGAATGCCAGCAGATTGTGCTTCGATAAGTCCTGCGGCGTGCGCGGCAGGCCGTGGCGCGCCACGTAGGCAGGGGCGGCGACGACGACCATCGCGTCTTCGCCCAGTTTCCGCGCCACCAGATTTGATTCCTTCAGCTTGCCCGTGCGGATGGCGATGTCGGTGCGGTCTTCCAGCAAGTCGACGATGGCGTCGCTGACGACGACGTCAAGCACGATGTCGGGATAGCGCTGCGCGAACTCGGGCAGGATGGGCAGCAGATGGCGCACGCCGAACGGCACGAAACAATTGATGCGCAAGCGCCCGCGCGGCGCCGCCCCTTGCGCCGCTTCGCGCTCGGCGCCATCGATATCGTCGAGGATGCGCTTGCATTGCACAAAGAAGGCGTCGCCCTCGGGCGTGGTGTGCAACTGGCGCGTGCTGCGCTGGAGCAGACGGGCGCCGAGCCGCGCTTCCAGGCGATTGACGAGCTTGCTGACGGCCGATGGCGTCAAGTCCAGGCGGCGCGCGGCGGCGGAAAAGGCGCCCGTTTCCACCACAGCGGCAAACACGGCCATCTCGAACGCTCGGTTGATGTCTTGCCGCGCCATTATTGAATCCATTTCACAGGTGTTTCCATTATTAGAGTCTATATCAAAAGCACTTGCATCGATACACTGGCTGGCTTGAACTCTGCCGGAGAAATCCATGACCACCGCAAGCCCTGTTTCACCTCCAGCCAGCAAGATGCCGCCCGGCGTGCTGGCGCTGGCCGTCGGCGCCTTTGCCATCGGCGTCACCGAATTCATCGTCGTCGGCATCCTGCCCACCATCGCGAAAGATTTGCATATTTCCATCGAATCGGCCGGCTCGCTGGTGAGCCTGTATGCGCTGGCGCTGGCCATCGGCACGCCGCTGCTGGTGCTGCTGATGTCGCGTTTGCCGCGCAAGGCGGCCCTGCTGGGGCTGATGAGCGTGTTCCTCGCCGGCAACTTGCTGGCGGCCTTTTCCCACACGTTTGAACTATTGCTGCTGGGCCGGGTCATTACGGCCGTGGCGCACGGCACCTTCTTTGCCATCGGCGCCACCGTGGCCGCCAGCCTGGTCAGCAAGGCGCAGACGGGTAGGGCGATTTCCGTGATGTTTGCGGGATTGACTTTGGCCATGGTGATCGGCGTACCGTTCGGCAGTTTCCTGGGCAACCTGATGGGCTGGCGCTTGCCTTTCTTTGCCGTCGTCGTGCTCGCTGCGCTGGGCCTGGTGGCCATGGCGCGCTGGCTGCCGGCCAATTTAGCGCAAGGCAAGGGCGGCAAGGTCATGACGCAGCTGGCGGCCCTCGGCAGCGGTCCCATTTTGACCATGATGGCGGTGACCACATTGGGCTTCGGCAGCAGCTTTGCCGCTTTTACGTTCATAACGCCCATCCTGACGGAGGTGACGGGCTTTTCCGCCACCATGGCCAGCGCCTTGCTGATCGTCTTTGGCGCCGCCACCTTTGCCGGCAACCTGGCGGGCGGCTACCTGACCAGTCACCTGGGCTGGCAAAAGGCCTTGCGCCTGATGCTGCTGTTGCTGGCAGTCACGCAAGCGGGCGTGGCGCTGAGCATCGCTTCGCCCTTGATGATGACGGTGATGCTGTTCGTCTGGGGCGTGTTCGCCTTCGGCCTGTCGCCCGCCCTGCAGGCCGGCATGCTGGCCACGGCAGAACGCTACACGCCGCAAGCGGTCGACTTCGCCTCGGGCCTGAATATTTCCGCGTTTAATCTGGGCATTTCCTTCGGCTCGATGCTCGGTGCGTTAATGGTGTCGCGCCAGATGATGGCGTCGTCGCCATGGGCCGGCGTAGCTGCCGCATTGCTCGCCTTGCTGCCGCTGGCGTGGCTGGCGCGCAAGAAGCTGGCCGCCCATGTGGCGGGTGCGGCCGTGCACTGAGGGCAAAGAGGGTTCAGGTATGCACGGCGGCGGCCGGCGCCGGTTTCCTCATGCGCTGCGCCATGTACGAACTGCCCATCGACGCGGCCATGATCATGGCGATGGCCAGCCATTGCGGGGCGTCCAGGCGTTCGTCCAGCAGGATGAACGCCAGCATGGCCGCCACGGCCGGTTCCATGCTGCTCATGATGCCGAAGGCTTGCGGCGTCAGCCGCTTCAGGGCCACCATTTCCAGCGAAATGGGAATGGCGCTGGAAATGAGGGCCACGCCCAGCCCCACCGCCAGTACCACCGGCGAGAGCAGGGCGGTGCCGCTGTGAACCACGCCGACGGGCACCACCACCAGCGCGGCCATGGCCAGGCCCAGCGAGACGGAATGGCCCGCATGCAAATGGCTGGCGCGCTTGCCGAAGATGATATAGGTGGCCCAGCACACGGCGGCGCCCAGCGCGAACAGCACGCCGGTGGGATCGAGCTTGCTGACGTCGTGACCCAGCGGCAGCAGCAGCGCCAGTCCCGCCACGGCCAAGGCCACCCAGACGAAGTCGAGCGGGCGGCGCGAGGCCAGCAGCGCCACGGCCAGCGGGCCGGAGAATTCGATCGCCACGGCGATGCCGAAAGGGATCGTGCGCAAGGCCATGTAGAAACACAGGTTGGTCAAGCCCAGCGCCGCGCCGTACAGGGCCACCGTGCGCAGGTCGGCGCGGCTCAGCTGCCAGCGCCACGGGCGCCAGAACAGCAACAGCAGCAAGGCGGAAAAGCCCACGCGCACGGCTGTCGTGCCCTGTGCGCCGACCAGCGGGAACAGGCTGTGCTTGGCCCATGACGTGCCCAGTCCCAGGCAGGTGACGGAGCCGAGGATGGCCAGCAAGGGAATAAACGAGGAATAGCGGCGGAATGGCATGGTGATAAAAGGCTTGATATCGAAATAGCGAAAGTTTATTGTGTCTGCTCTGATATTTGTACTGCATTTTGACCTTCATGACGCAACTTTCGCTCACGCCTTCCATCACCCTCGACGCCTTCGACCTGGCGATCCTGGACATCTTGCAGCGCGATAACACGACCTCGCAGCGCGAAATCGCCCAGGCCGTGCACCTGTCGGCGCCGGCCGTGCAGCGGCGCATCCGCCGCCTGCGCGAAAGCGGGGTGATCCGTCATGAAGTGGCCGTGCTCGACGCCAGCCGCCTGGGTCGTCCCCTGATCTTGACGGTGGAAGTGCATTTGCACGACGAGCACCCGCAGCGCACGGCCGGCATGCGCGCGCGCATCATGGCCGAGCCTGCCATTCAGCAGTGCTACGGAATCACGGGCGAGGCCGATTACCTGCTGATCATTACTGCCAGCAGCATGGCCGAATACGAAGCGCTGACGGAACGCCTGTTCGGCGGCGACGACAATATCCGGCGCTACCGCACCTCGGTGGCCCTGACTTGCCTCAAGATGGGCTTGCACGTGCCGCTGGGATAGAGAAAAGGCAAGCCAAATGAGCATCTCCAACAGCCAGCAAGCCGCCGTGACGGCAGCCATGCGCGCCAGCCCGCGCGCCGGACCTGTACCTGAAGTACGGCAGCGCTGTTGCCGCTGCCGATATCGCCGATGAAATGGCGCGGCTGCGCTGGCTGGCGCAGTATTGCCCCGTGCCGACGGTGGCGCAATTCGCCCGCGCGGCAGACCCGGAGCAGGCCTGCCTGCCGATCACGCCCGACCCCGTCGTCACGCATGGCGACTTCTCGCTGGAAAATATCCGCCTGCAGGAAGGCGCCGTCGTCTGGCGTGCGCTCGGTGAGTTGGACGCCGCGCGACAGCAAAGGTTTGTGCAGCAATATGGGATCCTTGATGCCGATCAAGGCAAGCTGCAATTTTACTTGCTGCTCGACGAGCTGTTTTGAATGCGATCCAGCGAATAGCTGTTGGCCATCACGGCTCATCGCGCTCCGCGTCGCGTTCCCGGCAGCTTAATGCGGCGTAATGGCCCTTGGGCAGCCTGGTCTTGATGGCAACCTCGCTCAGTGCATGTTGAACATCGACAGGGTCGGTCAAGGTGCAGCGCTGGGCGCGGGCGAACGCTTGCAGGTTTTGCGTGTTGCCGCGCACCTTCACCGTCACGCCGGCGCCGGGGCTGACGCAGCAGCCGATGTATTGCGTGATGTATTCTTCCTCGATGAGCACCAGTTCATGTCCCATGAAGCTGGCCGGCTTCTTCAGCAGGTAGTAATCAGTGTAGTCGGCGCGCTGGTCGGGGTGCTTGCCGAGGTAGCCTTCGCGCATGTAGGCTTCGATGGCCTTGCCCGAGGTGCCGACTCTGTCCGTCGTGCCCTTTTTCAGGTGCAGCGCATGCTGCAAGCCCGTTTCGAGCTCGCCATTGGCGGTGGCGCAGGCGCTGGCGCAGCAGGTGGCCAGCAGAAGCGAGCCGAGCAGGCGGCGGCTGCGGCATGCAGACTTGGGAGTGATTCCTTGCATATATTTCACGCGAAGAGGAGAAGAGGCGCAGTGTAGCGCACGCCAGCCTGTGCGCGTGTCACAATGCGTGATCCGCACGCTACGTGCTACTGACCCCAGGACTTTCATGACCCGCGCCATCCTTGACGAAGCCCAGATCCATCCCGCCGCCCGCCCTTTGATCGGCAGCAAGCACAAGGACATTGTGCGCGAAGTGCAGGCGGCCATCGCCGCGCACCAGGTGGTGGTGGTCGGCATGGCGCACAATCCGTTCCCTCGCAAGGCGCGCAAGATCCTCGACGTGCTGGGCACGCCCTACCAGTACTTGCAATATGGCAGCTATCTGAACCAGTGGCACCGCCGCAATGCCTTGAAAATGTGGACGGGCTGGCCGACTTTCCCCATGGTTTTTGTCAATGGCGTGCTCATCGGTGGCGCCAGCGAGCTGCAAAAGCTGGTGGAAAATGGCGAGTTCAGCGCCATGCTGGCGAAGAAGATGCGCCAGTTTTAAGACCTGCTTTATTCCCCAGGCCGCCACGGCGATGTGCGCGTGCGCAAGGGGTCGAGCAAGCCGCGCAAATCATTGTGGTCGAGCTCGTACATCAGCGCAATTAAACTGCCCAGTTCGCCCGAGGGGAAGCCCTCGCGCGCGAACCAGCCCAGGTAGTGTCCCGGCAAGTCGGCCAGCAAGCGCCCCTGATATTTCCCATATGGCATTTCGCGCGTGACCAGCAGCGCCAGTTTCTCTGAATTCATGTGACGGCTCTCCCTTGCTAGTGGTGCAGTGTAGCAGAGCCGGTACGTGCCGGTTTGTAGGTCACTTGCGTGTATTGGTTCCATGGTTTTGACGACAGTGTTAGCCAGATCAAACAATCGGCGAATGGTGCCATGCGTAGGGCGCTGGCGGCGCATACTGTCTTGCCAGTGCGCCTTGGCGCCAGCATGCAGGTGCGCGTGACCATGGAAAGGGAGTGCAACGATGCGAACGGCTATCGTTTTGTGCCGCCAGTGGTGGTGGCGAGCCCTCATCGCCGCTTGCCTTGCCGCTGGCCTTGTTTTACTGGCAGCCTGCCACCGGCCGGCGCCCGTGAATAGCGAGGATCCGGGCTGGGTCGAGCGCGCCGATCCCCGGCATAGAATCGCCGTGGTGTTTGTGCATGGCATCTTTGGCAGCACGCGCGGCACGTGGACGGGCGGGCAAGGCGAGAGTTTCTTTCGCTTGCTCAAGAGCGATACCAGGCTGGGGCCACAAGTCGATAGCTATGCCTTCGGCTTCAGCTCCAACATCATGACGGATGGCTCGCTCGATATCCGCGAAGCGGCCAACAAGCTGCAAAGCTATCTGCTGCCGTCCGGCGTGCTCGATTACCCGGCCATCGTGTTTGTCGGGCACAGCATGGGTGGGCTCGTCATCATGCGCTACCTGGCCAATAATCTGGACAAGGCTCCCGAGCTGGCCGAAAAGGTGCCGCTGATTGTTTTGTTCAGTGCTCCCATGGAGGGGGCGCAGGTGGCGCAGCTGGCGGATCTGGTGGCGCGCAATCCCGCGCTGTCGCACCTGCGACCGGTGGACAGCAATGATGTGCTCAAGCAGCTCAGCGACGACTGGGCCAGCCTGGCGGTCAAGCCGCGCGTCAGTTGCGCCTATGAAACGGCCGATGTGAGCGGCGTGCGCATCGTGCAATGGGGCAGCGCCACGCGGGTGTGCGCCGGGCGCCCGGTGGCGATCGATAATGCCGATCACATTTCGCTCGTCAAGCCCGACCGGGCCACGCATCCCGCTTACATGTTCCTGTCGGGGCAGCTGATCGAGCATGTGCTGCCGCTGCAGATGGGAGTGCCGCTGGAGTTGCCCGATTTTCAGCGCGACAAGAATGTCTACACGTTTACCCTGGCCGCGCCCGAAGAAAATGCCCGCCTGATGAACACGGGACGTGCCAGGATGAAGTACTGGATCGCGGAAAAGTCCAGCCGCGCCTTGCTGGTGTCGCCTGGCGCCAGTCCGCAGCCGATCAATGGGCATTCCACCGAGACGCTGACCGTGGCGCTGCGGGTCGATGCCGATGAAAATACCTATGCTTTCACCTTGAAAAGCGATTTGCCCTCGGAGCAAAGGGTGCGCGTGCTGGTACCCGACTTGTCCCGCCTGCGCATGGGCCACCAGCGCAATGCCATCAAGGTGATGGCTGGCCTGGCCCAGTACCTGAGCGACCCTGCCAATGCGGAACAAATTGCGGCATTGCAGCGCGATCCCGGTCAGATGAATGGGCAACTGGCGACAGTGGCGCATGCCGCCCTTGGCGAGCCCATCAAGCGCCTGCCCAGCGCCGAACAATGGCTGCTGACGGCAGACTTGCTGGCCGCCGCCAACCTGACGCACGTCGCTTCCGCGGCGCTGCTCCACAGCGCCGGCATCGATGCCTTTTATCAGCCGGCAGCAAACGAGTTGCGCAGCAAGCTGCTGGCGCAGGTGAACGCGCAGTTGCTGCTGCGTTCAGGCTCCGTGAATGTGTTGTATGAGCGTACGCCCGATGGGTATCCGGACAAGCCGCGCAGCGCGGGCCAGGCCCCCCCGGTATTGCTCATGCCCGCCATTCCCGCATGGCTGGACACGGAGGCTTACAGCAAGTCATCGCTGCAACTGGTGCGCAGTATGGAGCAAGTCGATTCGCTGCGGCAAGACGCGGCCAGCCTGAAAGTGGCGACAGTGAAAATGCCGCTCGATGCGGCACTGGGCGTCATCCTGCAGGCAGAGCGCGAACGCTTCCCGCAAGTGCCTGCCGCGCAACGGCGCCATTTCGAGCCCCCCGCCGCCAAGGCGGAGCAGTGGCATCCCAGCTTGCCTGAGCTGGAGCCGCGTGACAAGGCGAAAAAGATGGAAAAGCCGGAGCCGCGCACCAGTCCCGGTAACGCTCCCCTGTCACGCTAAGCGCCAGATATGTATAGACCTGTCCAGGATTTTTCAATTTCCGTTTTTTTGGGCGCGCCAAGTCTCGCGACTGACTGCCTTGACGGACGAGGTCCCCCGCAAGACCCTGCTGCTGTCGCCGATGGTCCTGTTCACCATGGGCAATTTGCTGGCGTGGAAATCGCCCGGCTATGAAATCCTCGACATCACCGTGCTGCTGTGGGGCACCGTGGCCTTCGGTAACGTCGCTGGCCTGCAAGTGTATGTCGTGCAGCAGGCGGAACACGTCACGCCACGCGCCGTGGACGTGGCGTCGGGCTTGAATATCGCCGCCTTCAATCTGGACATCACCGGCGGTGCCTGGGGTGGCGGCTTGATCGTGCAACACCTGGGCCTCGTGCATACGGGCTGGATCGGTGCGCTGGTCGTGCTGGAAGCGTTCGGTTTGACGGTGCTGAGTGGACGTCTGGATCGCTTGAACCCGATTTCTGCGCGTACGGGCCGACGCGCAAGTTGCTGGCACGGCCGAGAGTATGGCTTAGAGTATGGCTTAGAATAGGGCTTACCTTCCTCTGACCCATACTCCCCATGTCCGATACAGCAACGTCATCCCTGCGCCTGCGCGCCGCCATCAATCCGAAACCGCTGGGCGTCGCGCTTGTGCTCATCGTGCTGGGCGCCTGGTACCTGGCGCTGAGCGTCGGCGCCACCCAGGCCGCGCTGTATGTGGTGGGCGCCTTGCTCGGCATCACCCTGTATCACGCGGCCTTCGGCTTTACGTCGGCCTGGCGCGTCTTCATCGCCGATGGCCGCGGCGACGGCTTGCGCGCGCAAATGCTGATGCTGGCCGTCGGCGTGGCGCTGTTCTTTCCCGCGCTGTCAGCCGGCACCCTGTTCGGCACGCCCGTGGCGGGCCTGGTTTCTCCGGCCGGCACCTCGGTCATCTTTGGCGCCTTCATCTTCGGCATTGGCATGCAGCTGGGCGGCGGCTGCGCCTCCGGTACCCTGTACACGGTGGGCGGGGGCAGCACGCGCATGCTCATTACGCTGGCCGCCTTCATCGTCGGCTCCGTGATCGGCACGGCGCACATGCCGTTCTGGACCGCGCTGCCGCAGCTCAAACCGATTTCCCTCGTCACAAGTCTGGGCCTGGTACCCGCGCTGGTGCTGAACTGGATCGTTTTTGCATTGATCGCCGTCATCACGGTGCTCGTTGAAAAACGCCGCCACGGCAAGCTCGTCGCCACACCCCTGCGCCCGGCGCAGTCGTCGCCCTGGTTGCACGGTCCCTGGCCGCTGGTGGCGGGCGCCGTCGCCCTCGTCGTGCTGAACTTCGCCACCCTGGCGCTGTCGGGCAAGCCGTGGGGCGTGACGTCCGCGTTCGCCCTGTGGGGCGCGAAGGCCGCGTCCGTGGTCGGCATCGACACGGCCAGCTGGGCTTACTGGTCCACCAAGGCGAATGCCGCCGCCCTGGCCGCGCCGTTGACGCAAGACAAGACTTCCGTGATGGACATCGGCATCGTACTGGGCGCCATGCTGGCGGCGGCACTGGCCGGCCGCTATGCGCCCGTATGGCGCATCCCGCGGCGCTCGATCATCGCCGCCATCGTCGGCGGCTTGCTGCTCGGCTACGGCGCGCGCCTGGCCTACGGCTGCAATATCGGCGCCTACTTCAGCGGCATCGTCTCGGGCAGCCTGCACGGCTGGCTGTGGCTGGTCTGCGCCTTCCTCGGCAACGTCGTCGGCACGCGCTTGCGTCCGTGGTTCGGCCTGGAAGTGGAGCGCGTGAAGCCGAGCGGCTGCTGATACCTGATTGACCGGGGGCATTGCTGTACGCTTTGTTGTATATTGCTGCCCCTGTTCCCCTTTGCCTCCAGCGCAACACCCATGTCCCCCCTCATCCTGTTTGCCGTCGTCCTCGCGTATTTCCTGATCCTGCTGGGCGTGGCGTGGCGCACCTCGCGCCATGCCACCAACGAGAGTTTTTTCATCGGCAACAAGGACAGCAACTGGATGCTGGTGGCCTTCGGCATGGTGGGCACCACGCTCACGGGCGTGACCTTCATCAGCGTGCCCGGCGCCGTGGGCAGCAACGGTTTCGGCTACATCCAGCTGATGATAGGCTATGTACTGGGCTACCTGGCCATCACGTTCATCTTGCTGCCGCTGTACTACCGGCTGCAGCTGACCTCGATTTACCGCTACCTGGAATGGCGCCTGGGCCGGCGCTCCTACCAGAGCGGGGCGGCGTTTTTCATCCTGTCGCGGCTGCTGGGCGCCACGGCGCGGCTGTATCTGGTGGTCAATATCCTGCAAGCGACGATACTCGACAGCCTGGGCGTGCCGTTCTGGCTGACGTCGTGCGTCGTGCTGTTGCTGATCCTGCTCTACACCTATGAGGGCGGCGTGAAAACCATCGTCTGGACCGATACCCTGCAAACGGCGTGCATGCTGGCGGGGCTGGTGATTTGCAGCGTGTTTTTGCTGCGCGCAATGGACCTGTCCCTCATCGACAGCCTCGAGCGCATGCGCGCGCAAGGCCTCACGCGCATCTTCACCGTCGACCCGGACAGTCCCGCCTATGTGTGGAAGCACATTCTCGCCGGCATGTTTATCACGATCGCCATGACGGGCATGGACCAGGAAATGATGCAAAAGAACATTTCCGTGCGTACCTTGCGCGATTCGCAAAAGAATATGCTCAGCCTGACCGTGGTACTGACTGGCGTGCTGCTGCTGTTCCTCTTCCTCGGCGGCTTGCTGCACCTGTATGCGCCGCTGGCTGGTGTGACCGCGACAGGGGATAAACTGTTCCCCGCCGTCGTGCTCGGACATTTCCCTGCCGTGGTGCAGCTGATTTTCTTCATCGCCCTCATTTCCGCCCTGTTTCCCAGCGTGGACGGGGCGCTCACTGCCTTGACGTCCACCTTCTGCATCGATATCCTCGGCCTGCAGCGCAGGCAGGACTTGAGCCCGGCGGCGCAGATGCGCTGGCGCCGCCGCGTCCATCTGGGGTTTGCCGCACTGTTTTTGATCCTGATCATGGCCTTCAAGTGGATCGATAGTCCCAGTATGATCGTCGTCATCCTGAAGCTGGCCAGCTATACCTATGGTCCGCTGCTGGGCCTGTTCGCCTTCGGCCTGCTGAGCCGGCGCGGCGTGCGTGACCGCTGGGTGCCGCTGGTGGCCGTGGCCGGGCCACTGCTGTGCGCGCTGATCGAGCAGGAGCAGGCGCTGCTGTTCGAGCATTACCGCCTCGGCCTGGAATTGCTGATCCTGAATGGCGCCCTGGTGCTGGGCGGGCTGTTTCTCATTTCCACGCCGGCAGGGCGGGGAGGCAAGAGCGCGTAATACTTGTCAAAATAAGACGAATCCTACGACGATTCCGGCCGTTTTCAGCTATATTGATTTCCTTTAGGCATATAACCTCACGGAGCATCAATGTCACTCAACCCCTTCCCGCCGCTGCGCCGCGGCTTTGGCGCATTCTGGCGCGCGCTGGACGCCACTCGCCGCGCGGTCATCAATCTGATTTTCCTGCTGATCGTCATCGCCATCCTGATCGCCATCTTTGGCGGCGGCGCCAAGCCCCTGGCGGAAAAGACCACGCTGGTGCTGGACTTGCAAGGCCCGCTGGTCGAGGAAACCCCGGGCGGCGTGCGCGAGGCGGTGCTGGCCAATGTCAGCGGCGAAGTCAAGAAAAGCGTGCAGTTGCGCGACGTGCTGGCGGTGCTCGACACGGCGGCCAAGGACAAGAACATCGGCTCCATGGTCATCCTGCTCGACGAATTGCAGGGCGGCGGCCTCGCTTCGCTGCGCGAAGTGGCGGCCGGCGTGGAACGCTTCCGCGCCACGGGCAAGAAAGTCACGGCCTGGGGTTCGAGCTACAACCAGCGCCAGTACCTGGTGGCGGCCAAGGCCGACGAGGTATTCCTGCACCCGATGGGCGGCGTCATGCTGGAAGGCTTTGGCCGCTACCGCAATTACTACCGCGACGCGCTCGACAAAGTGGGCGTGACGGTCAACCTGCTGAAAGTGGGCACGTATAAAAGCGCAGCCGAGCCTTTCATCGCCAACGGCCCGTCCGAAGCGGCGGCCGAAGCGGACCGTTACCTGAACAACGGTCTGTGGACCACCTACACGACGGATGTGGAAAAGGCGCGCAAGCTGCCAGCCGGCGCCATCATGCAATCGATCGATGCGCTGCCCGCGCTGATGACGGCTGCCGGCGGCGATCTGGGCAAGCTGTCGCTGGAGGCCAAACTGGTCGACGGCCTGAAAACGCGCGACGAACTGCGCCAGTTCATGATGGCGCGCGGCGCGAAGAACACGGAAGGCACGAACTTCCGCCAGGTGAACTACTCCGATTACCTGGCGCGCCTGCGCCCCGTGCACGTCGGCGACGCCGTCGGCGTGGTCATCGCCTCCGGTGAAATCGGTGACGGCATCGCGCCACCGGGCGCCATCGGCGGCCTGTCCACTTCGCGCTTGATCCGCCAGGCACGCGAAGACAAATCGATCAAGGCCATCGTGCTGCGCGTCGATTCGCCGGGCGGCAGCGCCTTCGGCTCGGAACTGATCCGCCGCGAACTGGAATTGACGCGCGCCGCTGGCAAGCCGGTGGTCGTCTCGATGGGCAACGTGGCCGCTTCCGGCGGCTACTGGATCAGCACCTCGTCCGATGAAGTGATCGCCGACGCGGCCACCATCACCGGTTCCATCGGCGTGTTCGCGATTCTGCCGACGGCCGACAAAGTGGTGGAAAAGCTGGGCATCCACACGGCCGGTTCGCCCACCACCTGGCTGGCCGACGCGGGCAACCCCCTGCGTCCGCTCGACCCCCGCTTTGCGCAAGTGATCCAGGGTTCGATCAACCACGTGTATGGCGACTTCCTGAACCTGGCCGCCAAGGCGCGCAAGACGACGCCGGAAAAGATCGATGAAGTGGCGCAGGGACGCGTCTGGACGGGTTTGCAGGCGAAAGAGCGCAACCTGGTCGACCGCATCGGCAGCTATGGCGATGCGCTGGCGTCGGCGGCCAAGCGCGCCAAGCTGGGCAGCGACTACCGCGTGACCTACCTGGAACAGGAAACGTCGAACGTGGACCGCCTGATCGGCATGTTCGGCGCCAAGGCCATGGCCGCGCTGGGGTTGGGCGAGCACGTGAAGCTGGGCCTGGCCACGACCGGCTTGCCGGCCGACGCGGCGCTGGGCATGGCGCAGGACCTCTCCTGGCTGTCGGGCATCACGCGCGAGCACAAACCGTTCATGGCCCTCACGCACTGCCTGTGCGAGGTGCCACTCGGCAGCAAGTAACACCAGCATAAACAAGCTCCCCAAGCCGGCTTCGCCCGGCTTGTTTCATATCAGGAGCACAGCATGGCAAGCGACATGAGTACACCCACGGGTGTCAGCATCCGCCCTTGCGTCAAGGGCGATGAGCTGGCGCTGCCGGCCATGCGGCTGTGGCTGGCCGAGACCACGCCCGGCGGCGCGCCCGTGGGCTAGCTGGTGCTCAGTCCCGCCAGCCTGCCGGTGGCCAACCCGCAGCCGAATGACCTGGAAAGCAAGCGCATCTACCTGCTGCATCGCTTCCAGGGCCAGCGCGTGGGCCAGCGCCTGATGCCGGCGGCGCTGAGCCAGGCGCGCGCCAGCGGGGCGGGAAGGGTGCTGCTGGGCGTGTACGCGGAAAACCACGACGCGCTGGCGTTCTATGCGCGCTGCGGCTTTGCGCAGGTGGGACGGCGCACTTTTCGCGTGGGCCGCACCGACTGCCAGGATGTCCTCCTTGGCATGACGTTGTAAGCGCAAACGGCCCGCGTGGCGCCAGGTCAAGCCGGCCGGCGGGAGATTTGTAGCGAGTTTGTATCTGCATGCGAGTCGCCCGCGCGCCGATGGCGCCGGGGTGCGACGTCCCGCAAGCCTGATTTTTCCAACGTTCCCCCACAGTGGCGGCATGCGTGCCGGCCCGCCTGCTCCTGCCATGCCTGTCTGGCTGTGTGTAATTGTTTCAAGTCGAAATGAAACAGTTACATGACTATGCTAGAGTCGTTTCACGCTAGGGAGCGATGTTTTTTCAGCTGATTTTCAGCTCTTGACTCCCCCGGCTGTGTACCGAAACAACCCCGAAAAACGGTCGTCCGGCCTGAGTGTGTTCCACCTCGGCCGGCGCCACAGACTCGCCGTGCCAGCGGCGTATACAAGGATAAGCGATGGATTCGCAAACAACACCCAATACCCCGCGGCGCAGCCGCCGTTCGACAATCGTCGGCAGTGTCATCGCGCTGGCCGTGATGGCTGCGCTGGGCGGCGGTGCCTGGTATTTGACGCATACCGGCGTCAGCGCGCAGTCTGGCGCCGGCGGTCCTGGTGGCCCCGGTGGTCCCGGCGGGCGCCGTGGCGGCCCTTCCACCACCGTGGGCGTGGCCACGGCTGTCAAGTCAGACCTGCCCGTGGTGCTCGACGCGCTGGGCACGGTGAAGGCCGCGTCCACCGTGACGGTGCGCCCGCAAGTGTCGGGCATTTTGAAGGAATTGAAATTCAAGGAAGGCGGCATGGTCAAGGCGGGCCAGGTGGTGGCGCAGATCGACCCGGCGCAGTTCGAGATGGCGCTGATGCAAGCCACGGGCCAGCGCCAGCGCGATGAAGCGCAGCTGGAAAACGCGCGCCTGACCTTGAAGCGCTATCAAACCCTGCTGGGCCAGGACTCCATCGCGCGCCAGGAGGTCGATACGCAGGCCGCCCTGGTCAAACAGCTGGAAGGGACCGTCATGACAGACCGCGCGGCCGAAGGCACGGCCAGGCTGAACCTGGGCTACACCAGGGTGGTCTCGCCGATCAGCGGGCGCGCGGGCCTGAAAGTGGTCGACATCGGCAATCTGGTGAGCACCAGCGACGCTGGCGGCGTGGTGGTGGTGACGCAGCTCTCGCCCATCGACGTGGAATTCTCCGTGCCGCAGGATAAGGTGCAAACCATCCAGGAACGCCTGAATGCCGGCTCGGCCCTGGCGGCCCTGGCGCTGGACCGCACGCGCACGCATACCCTGGACCAGGGCAGCCTGACGGCGCTGGATAATCAGGTCGACGTGCAGACGGGCACCGTGCGCGCCAAGGCCCGCTACACGAATGACAAGATGGCCCTGTTCCCCAGCCAGTTCGTCAACGTGCGCCTGGAGCTGGGCAATATCACGGGCGCCGTGCTGGTGCCCGTCACGGCCCTGCGCCACAGTAACAACGGCGATTTCGTGTATGTGTTGAAAGCGGATAAAACCGTCACCGTGCGCATGGTCACGCGCGGCCAGGCCACCACCGACATGGTAGAAATCCGCGCCGGCCTGGAAGCGGGAGAACAAGTCATCACGGAAGGCGCCGACCGCCTGAAGGAAGGCGCGAAAGTCACTCTGGCCGGCGACAAGCCTGCCATGGGCGGCGCCGGTGCGGCCGGGGCAAACGGCGAACGCCGCCACCGCCGCCAGCACGCTGACGGCGCGGCCAGCGCCTCGGCTTCCGCATCCGCATCCGCATCCGCATCGGTATCCGCGCCAGCCACGGCGCCAGCGAAGGGCGCAGCGCAATGAGTCCATCGACTCCCTTCATCCAGCGCCCCGTCGCCACGGCGCTGCTGATGCTGGCCATCGTGCTGGCGGGGCTGGTCGGCTTCAAGTTCCTGCCGCTGGCCGCCTTGCCGCAGGTGGATTTCCCCACCATCCAGGTGCAGACCTTGTACCCTGGCGCCAGTCCGGAAGTCATGGGGCAGACCGTGACGGCGCCGCTGGAGCGCCAGTTCGGGCAAATGTCAGGCTTGCAGCGCATGAGTTCCACCAGCGCGGCCGGCGTCTCCCTCATCACCCTGCAATTTACCTTGGGGCAGACCCTGGACGTAGCCGAGCAGGAAGTGCAGGCGGCCATCAACGCGGGCGGCTCCCTGCTGCCGACCGACTTGCCGGCGCCGCCCGTGTACGCCAAGATCAACCCGGCCGACGCGCCCGTGCTGACTCTGGCCATCACATCGGACACGATGCCGCTGACGCAGGTGCAAAACATCGTCAACACGCGTTTGGCGCTGAAAATCAGCCAGGTCAATGGCGTGGGCCTGGTGTCGCTGTCGGGCGGCCAGCGTCCCGCTGTGCGCATCCAGGGCGATACCAGGCTGCTGGCCTCGTACGGCCTGGGCCTGGACAGCCTGCGCACGGCCATCGCAGCGGCCAACGTCAATAGCGCCAAGGGCAGTTTCGACGGTCCCACGCGCTCGTTTACCATCAACGCCAACGATCAGCTGGTCACGGCGGAAGACTACAAGCGCCTCATCATCACCTATAAAAATGGCGCGCCCGTGCGCCTGCTTGATGTGGCGAATGTGGTCGACAGCGCGGAAAACACGCGCCTGGGTGCCTGGTCGGGCAAGCAGCCGGCCATCATCCTGAACGTGCAGCGCCAGCCGGGCGCCAACGTCATCAAGACGGTGGACGCCATCAAGGCCTTGCTGCCGGACTTGCAAGCCAGCCTGCCGGCGGCCATGAAGCTCGACGTGCTGAGCGACCGCACCACGGGCATCCGCGCCTCGGTCGAACACGTGGAAATGGAACTGTTATTGTCCGTGCTGCTGGTGGTGCTGGTGATCTTCGCCTTCTTGCACAGCATGCGCGCCACCGTGATTGCCAGCCTGTCCGTGCCGATCTCGCTGATCGGCGCCTGCGGCGTCATGTATTTGCTCGGCTACAGCCTGAACAACCTCTCCTTGATGGCGCTGACGATCGCCACCGGCTTTGTCGTCGATGACGCCATCGTCATGATCGAAAACATCGCCCGCTACATCGAGGAGGGCGAAACGCCGATGGCCGCCGCCCTGAAGGGCGCGTCGCAGATCGGCTTTACCATCATCTCGCTGACGGTTTCCCTGATTGCCGTGCTGATTCCCCTGCTATTCATGGGCGACGTGGTGGGCCGTCTTTTCCGCGAATTTGCCATGACCCTGGCCATCACGATTCTGATTTCCGCCGTCGTGTCGCTGACCCTGGTGCCGATGATGTCGGCGCGCTGGCTGAAAAGCCGTGCCGATGAAAAGGTCAGCGCCACGGGCCAGCGCATCCAGGCTTTCCTCGACCGCGTGATTGTGCAGTACGACCATGCGCTGATATGGGTCTTGAAACGCCAGGGCTTGACCCTGCTCGTCGCCCTGGCCACCTTGCTGCTGACGGTGATTTTGTACATCACCATTCCGAAAGGCCTGTTCCCCACGCAGGACACGGGGCAGCTGAAGGCGCGCATCGAAACCTCGCAAGCCGTCTCGTACGAGCGCATGGCCACCTTGCAGCAGGCCGCCGCCAGCGCGCTGCTGGAAGATCCCTCTGTCGATACCCTGAGTTCTCTGGTGGGCGTCGATGCGGCCAACAATACCATGCTGCATACGGGCAGCATGCTGATCAATCTCAAGCGTCCGCGCAGCGGCGAGCAGGACGAGATCATGGAGCGCCTGCGCAACCGCGTGGCCAAGGTGGCCGGCGTGACTCTGTATCTGCAGCCGACGCAGGACCTGACCATCGATGCGGAATCTGGCCCGACGCAGTACCGCGTCTCGCTCGAAGGGGCCGATACGGCCACCGTCACCGAGTGGGCCGGCAAGCTGGCCGCACGCATGCGCGAAAAATCGCAGCTGCGCAACGTCGTCACGGACGCGGGCGCCACGGGCGCCGCCGTCACCGTGGCGATTGACCGCGACAGCGCTGCGCGCATGTCGGTGACTACCGCCACCGTCGACGACGCCTTATATAACGCCTTTGGCCAGCGCATCATCTCGACGATTTTCACGGAAACCAACCAGTACCGCGTGATCCTCGAAGCGCAGCCCGGCATCGTCACCACGCCGGCCGACCTGTCGGAACTGCAGGTGCGCACGGGTTCCGGCAAGTCGACGCCGCTGTCCGCCTTTGCCAGCGTCAGCGAAAAACAGGCGCCGCTGCAAATCACGCACGTGGCGCAATACCCGGCCACCACCCTCGGCTTTGATACGACGCAAGGCGTGGCGCTGGGCAGCGCCGTCGACGCCATCCGCCAGGCGGCGCAGGACATCGCCTTGCCGCCATCGGTGACCCTGACCTTCCTCGGTGCGGCCGGCGCGTATGAAAATTCGCTGTCGAACCAGCTGTGGCTCATTTTGGCCGCCGTGGTCTGCGTGTATATCGTGCTGGGCGTGCTGTACGAAAGCTATATCCACCCGCTGACGATTTTGTCGACCTTGCCGTCGGCCGGCGTGGGCGCCTTGCTGGCGCTGATGATTTCCGGGCAGGACCTGGGCGTGATCGGCATCATCGGCATCATCCTCTTGATCGGCATCGTCAAGAAGAACGCCATCATGATGATCGATTTCGCCATCGAGGCCGAGCGCGACGAGGGCAAGAGCCCGCAGGAAGCCATCCACCAGGCGGCCCTGCTGCGTTTCCGTCCTATTTTGATGACGACCCTGGCAGCCCTGTTCGCGGCCGTGCCGCTGATGCTGGGCTGGGGCGAGGGCGCCGAGTTGCGCCGTCCGCTGGGCCTGGCCATCTTCGGCGGCCTGATCGTCAGCCAGGTGCTGACCCTGTTTACCACGCCCGTCATCTACCTGGGCTTCGACCGCCTGGGCCAGCGCTTCACGTCCAAAACGCGGGGCGTGAGCCTGGACAAGCCGGGCGATAATGCGGGGAGCGCCGCGTGAACCTGTCCGAACCGTTCGTGAAGCGCCCCATCGCCACCGTGCTGCTGACTATCGGCATCGCGCTGGCGGGTGTCGGCGCCTTTTTTGTGCTGCCCGTCTCGCCGCTGCCGCAGGTCGACTATCCGACCATTTCCGTCAGCGCCAGCTTGCCCGGCGCCAGCCCCGCGACCATGGCCACGTCGGTGGCCACGCCGCTGGAACGGCGCCTGGGCGTGATCTCGGGCGTAAACGAGATGACCTCGTCATCGGGCACGGGCTCGGCGCGCATCAATTTGCAGTTTGACCTGAACCGCAAGATCGATTCGGCCGCGCGCGAAGTGCAGGCGGCGATTGCCGCTGCGCGCGTGGACTTGCCGGCCACCCTGCGCAGCAATCCGACGTATCGCAAGGCCAATCCGTCCGACGCGCCCGTGATCATTCTGGCCCTGACGTCGAAGACGCGCACGCCGGGCCAGATCTACGACGCCGTGTCGAATCTGGTGCAGCAAAAGGTGGCGCAAGTCAAAGGCGTGGGCGACGTGGAACTGGGCGGCGGTTCGCTGCCGGCCGTGCGCGTGGAACTGCTGCCATATCAACTCAATCACTATGCCGTGTCGATGGAAGACGTGCGCGCGGCCATCCAGGCCAGCAACGCCAACCGGCCCAAGGGAGCGATTTCCGGCGACGCGCGCAGCCTGCAGATTTATTCGGGCGCGACGACGGCCTCAGGCGGGCGCAGCGCGGCAGACTACCGCAGCCTGGTGGTGGCCTGGCGCGACGGCGCCGCCATCCGCCTCGACGACGTGGCCGAAGTGGTCGACGGCGTCGAGAACAACAATACTCTGGGCCTGTTCAATGGCGACCCGGCCGTCATCGTGCTGATCACGCGCCAGCCGGGCGCCAACGTCATCGCCACGGTGGACGGCGTGCGCGCGCTGCTGCCGCAACTGCAGGCGCAGCTGCCGGGCGACATCAAGCTGCAGGTGGCGTCCGACAGCACCAATTCCATCCGCTCCTCGCTGCACGAGATCGAATTCACCCTGATCCTCTCCATCGTGCTCGTCGTGCTGGTGGTCAGCGCCTTCCTGCGCAGCGTGCGCGCCACCATCATCCCCGCCGTGGCCACCATCGTCTCCCTGCTGGGCACCTTCGGTGTGATGTATATGCTGGGCTTTTCGCTAAATAACCTTTCCTTGATGGCGCTCACGGTGGCCACGGGCTTTGTCGTCGATGATGCCATCGTGGTGCTGGAAAACACGCAGCGCCACATCGAGGCCGGCATGGACCGCTTCAAGGCGGCCCTGCTGGGCGCGCGCGAAGTGGGCTTTACCGTGCTGTCGATCAGCCTGTCGCTGGTGGCCGTCTTCATCCCGCTGCTGTTCATGGGCGGGCAGGTGGGGCGTTTGTTCCGCGAATTTGCCGTGACCCTGTCGGCCGCCGTGATGATTTCGCTGGTGATCTCGCTCACGACCACGCCGATGATGTGCGCCTGGCTGCTGAAAAGCGGCGCGCAGCACAAGCCGCCCGGTAGCGTGGCGCGCTGGTTCGAACGGGGCTTCGAGCGCATGCTGAAAGTGTATGAACACTGCCTGGACTGGGCTTTGTCCAGCGCCGCGCTGGTGATGACCATCCTCGTGTTTGTCGTTGGCCTGAACGTGTACCTGTTCGCGGCCGCGCCCAAGGGCTTCTTCCCGCAGCAGGACACGGGCCAGATCAATGGCGGCATGCGCGCCGACCAGAGCATCTCCTTCCAGGCCATGCAGGGCAAATTGCGCCAGCTGGTCGACATCATCAAGGACGATCCGGCCGTCGCCACCGTCGTCGGTTTCACGGGCGGCGGACGGGCAGGTGGCGGCTTCATGTTCATCGATCTGAAACCGGCCTCGCAGCGCACCGACAAGGGGCAGGCCGTGATCGCCCGTTTGCGTCCGCAACTGGCCAAGGTGACGGGCATTTCGCTGTTCCTCAACCCCGTGCAGGATTTGCGCATGGGCGGGCGCTCCAGCAATTCCACCTACCAGTACACGCTGATCAGCGACAACCAGGCGGACCTGAAGAAATGGGCGGCCAAGCTGGCCGACCAGATGAAGCTGCAGCCGGCCCTGATCGACGTGGACACGGACCAGGCGGAAAACGGCGTGGAAACCTTTGTCAGCATCGACAAGGACCGCGCCACGCAGCTGGGCGTACAGGTGCGCGACATCGACAATGCGCTGTACAACAGCTTCGGCCAGCGCCAGGTGGCGACCATCTACGATGAGCTGAACCAGTACCACGTGATCATGGAAGTGGCGCCGCGCTATGCGCAAAGCCCGGAAGCGCTGCGCTCCGTGTATGTGCCGGCGTCGAATGCGGCCGCCGTCGCCGCTGCCGGCACCAGTACTGCCACGGCCACCACCAGCGTCGCGACGGCGTCGAATACGACGGCCGCGCGCGACCCGTCCAGCGGCACGGCATTGAGTACCACCCTGGCGACGATGGTGCCGCTGTCGTCGTTCAGCAGCTTTGCCGAAAGCGCGACGGCCACCTCGATCAACCACCAGGGCGGCGAACTGGCCACTACCGTGTCGTTCAACCTGGCCGACGGCTATCCGCTCAGCGACGGGCAGGCTGCCGTGGCCCAGGCGGAGTCGGAAATCGGCATGCCGGTGAATGTGCGCGGCAGCTTCCAGGGTTCGGCCAAGAGCGCGCAGGACAGCAACAAGGAGCAGCCGCTCTTGATCCTGGCCGCCATCGTGGTGATCTATATCGTGCTGGGCATCCTGTACGAAAGCCTGATCCACCCGATCACCGTGCTGTCGACTTTGCCGTCGGCGGGCGTGGGCGCCGTGCTGGCATTGCTGCTGTTCCGCATGGAGTTTTCCATCATCGCCCTGATCGGCGTGTTTTTGTTGATCGGTATCGTCAAGAAAAATGCTATATTGATCATCGACTTCGCGCTGGAGGCCGAGCGTTCGCGCGGGCTGACAGCTGTGGAGGCGGTGCGCGAGGCATGTTTGCTGCGTTTCCGCCCCATTCTGATGACCACCCTGGCGGCGGCCCTTGGCGCCTTGCCGCTGGCGATCGGTTTCGGCGAGGGGTCAGAGCTACGCCAGCCCTTGGGGGTCGCCATCATCGGCGGCCTGATTGCCAGCCAGTTACTCACATTGCTGACCACCCCGGTGGTCTACATCCTGCTCGACAAGCTGCGCACGCGCAGCGCCGACGAGCAGCAATTGAGCCGCATTCCTGGGCCAGATAACCCGAGCACACAATCATGAAGCAAGTAAAACCTATCCCGTCCGCCGTACCCGCACGCCACTTGCTGGCACTGGCCGCTGCTGTCCTGCTGGCCGGCTGCGCCGTCAGTCCGACCTATGAAACGCCGACGGCCGCCGCGCCGCACACATTCAAGGAGGCGGCCGGCTGGCAGCCTGCCGTGCCGGCCGATACCCTGGAACGGGGCCCCTGGTGGACCCTGTTCGGCGACGCGCAGCTGAACCAGCTGGCCGACAGCATCGACATATCGAACCAGAACGTGGCCGAAGCCGTCGCCTCTTACGAGCAGGCGCGCGCGCTGGTGCGTGAACAGCGCGCTTCGCTGTTCCCCAGCGTGAACCTGACGGGCAGCGGCGCCCGTTCCGGCGGCGGGGGCGAGCAGCAGGCGAACAATAATTTCAAGGCCGCCATCGGCGCCTCGTGGGAACCGGATATCTGGGGCCGCTTGCGCGCCGGCGTGACGGGGGCGGACGCCAGCGCAGCCGCCAGTGCGGCCGACCTGGCCGCCGCGCGCCTGTCGGCGCAGGGCGAACTGGCGACGAATTACTTTTCGCTGCGCCAGAGCGATGCGCAGATCACGCTGCTGAACGCCACCATCGCCGGCTACAAGCGCGTGCTTGACATCACCAGCAACCGTTTCAACTCCGGCATCGCCGCCAAGTCCGACCTGCTGCAGGCGCAGACGCAGCTGGCCAATGCGCAGATCGACCTGTCGAGCCAGACGCGCGCGCGCGCGCAGCTGGAACACGCGATTGCCATCCTCTTGGGCCGCGCACCATCGGACTTCAGCCTGGCCGTGGCGCCGTGGACCCTGACCGTGCCGGAGGTGCCGCTGGGCGTGCCGTCGACCCTGCTGCAGCGCCGTCCCGACATCGCCGCCGCCGAGCGCCGCGTGGCCGTGGCCAACGAGCAGATCGGCATCGCCCGCTCCGCCTACTATCCGAGCCTGAACCTGACGGGTTCCTACGGTTCCGGCGCCAGCAAGGTCGGCGACCTGTTCAATGCATCGTCGAGCCTGTGGTCGCTGGGCGTGTCGGCCGCGCAAACCCTGTTCAATGCGGGTGCCACCACGGCCAGCGTGGATGCGGCCAAGGCCGGCCATGAGGCGGCCGTGGCGCGCTACCGCCAGACGGTGCTGTCCGCTTTTGGCGCCGTGGAAGACCAGTTGTCGGCCACGCGCGCGCTGGCCGAGCAGCTGGCCTTGCGCCAGCAGGCGTCGTCCGCCGCCGACCAGGTCGAGCAGCAGATGCTGAACCGCTACAACGCTGGCCAGGTCGGCTACACGGACGTGGTGACGGCGCAAGTGACGGCCCTGTCGGCGCGCCGTTCGCTGGTGCAGGCGCAGGCGGACCGCCAGACGACCGCCGTGGCCCTGATCCAGTCGCTGGGCGGCGGCTGGCAGGTGCCGCAGGCGCAGTAGAGGGCAGTAAAGGGCAGGCTGGCGCAGGGCAAAACCCTGCGCCAAATACCTTCCCTTTCTGCGTAACAATCCTGCGAAAATCGACCTGCTATTCAAGCAATTGCTGATCGGTGTGACGCATTGTTTCCGCGACCCGAAAGTGTGGCAACACCTGAAGATGGTGGTCTTGCCGCCATTACTGGCGTCCCACCCGGACGGGCGCGCCTTCAATGCCTGGATAGCGGCCTGTTCCACGGGAGAGGAAGCCTATTCGCTGGCCATGGTGTTTCATGAAGCGGTGGCCAGGCCGAGATCGAACTCAGTTCGGATGCCTGCGCCGTGTACGTGGCCATCAGCGACAACGGCATCGGCATCACGCCGCAGCAGCAGTGCAAGAAACAGTGCTTTGACCTGATCGGCATCGCCGAGCGGGCACTTCGAGGTGGGCCTGCCGGCATCGGGTGCCGGTTGCCGCCTGATACAGAAATTGCAATGGGTTAATTTTTGCCGACTCAGGCCCCTTGGACAGGCTATACTTTCGCCTGCTATTTATGGAGGGGCATATCTTGTTCAAAACAATCGTTTTACCAGTCGCCTTGTTGGGCGCGTTCGCCGGCGCACACGCCGACGAAGGGCAGTGGCAACCACACCAACTGCCACAGCTGAAAGCCGAACTCAAACGGGTCGGCATCGACATTCCTGCAGAAAAACTGGCCGACCTGAGCAAGCACCCGATGAGCGCCATCGTGTCGCTGGGCGGCTGCTCGGCCGCTTTCGTCTCCGACGCGGGCCTGGTGGTGACGAACCACCATTGCGCGTATGGCGCCGTGCAGCGCAATTCCACGCCGGAACACAATTACATCACCAATGGCTTCCTGGCCAAGACGCGCGCCAGCGAGCTGCCGGGCGGTCCGAACAGCCTGGTGTATGTGACGGACAAGGTGGAGAACGTCAGCGAGCGCGTCTTGAAAGGCTTGACGGCCGACATGACGGGCCGCGCGCGCCACGAAGCGGTGGAAAAGCGCATCAAGGACCTGATCGCCGAATGCGAGACGGACAAGATGTACCGCTGCTCCGTGCCCGCCTTCCACCGCGGCCTCGAGTACTACCGCATCCGCCAGATGATGATACGCGACGTGCGCCTGGTGTACGCGCCATCGGACAAGATCGGCAACTTCGGCGGCGACATCGACAACTACGAATGGCCGCGCCACACGGGCGATTACTCGTTCCTGCGCGCCTACGTGGGCAAGGATGGCCGTCCGGCCGACCCGTCGCCGGACAACGTGCCGTACAAATCGAAGGACTTTCTGGTCGTCTCGGCCGAAGGCTTGAAAGCCGGTGACGGCATCTTGCTGGCGGGCTACCCCGGCCGCACCAGCCGCTACAAGCTGCCGGCGGAAATCCGCTTCGCGCGCGATACGGCCTTCCCCTTGAAAGTATCGGAGCTGCAAGCTGATCTGGCCGTGATGGCTGACGCGACGCATGGCGACGCTGCCGCTGCCGTGCGCTATGCCAGCGTAGTGAAAAGCATCAACAACGTGCTGAAGAAAACCCAGGGCTTGCTCGACGGTTTCGCCCGCAAGGACATCGCCGCCATCAAGGACGTGCAGGATGCCGAGTTCCGCGCCTGGTATGCGAAGCAGCCGAACGTGTCGCCCACCTTGCTGGCCGAACTGGACGCGGCGATCGCCAGCGACATGGCCTTGAGCGAAGAAGAGTTCGCCTGGAGCGTGGCCACCAACAGCGACTTGCTGAAAAGCGCGCGCACCCTCTACCGTTTGTCGCTGGAGCGCCAGAAAGCGGACGCCGAGCGGGAATCGGGCTTCCAGCAGCGCGACCTGGCCTTCATCAAGGCCCGTCTGGCCCGTCTGGAACAGTCGTACGTCAACAAGGTCGACCAGGCGCGTTTTGCCGCGGGCTTGAAGCGTTACGCGCAACTGGCGGCGAAGAGCCATCCGCAAGGCCTGGACGCGCTGCTGCCGGCGCCAGCAGCCGTGGCGGCCCTGTACCAGCAGACGCAACTGGCTGACACGGCCAAGCGCCTGGCCTGGCTGGAAAAGGACCAGGCCGCTGTTGCCCGGTCCGACGACGCCTTCATGCAACTGGCCGTCAAGCTGCAGCCCGTGGACGCGGCGCTGGAAGAGCGCCGCAAGGAAATCGACGGTAACCTGGAACGCGTGATTCCGCAATACATGCAAGCTGTGATTGCCTGGAAGAAATCGCAAGGCAAACCCGTCTATCCTGACGCCAACTCGACCCTGCGCGTGACCTACGGCACCGTCTCGCCGTACTCGCCGCGCGATGGGCTGACCAAGGGCCCATTCACGACGGTGGAAGGCATCGTCGAGAAAGTTACGGGCAAGGCGCCGTTCGAAGCGCCGCAAGGCTTGATGGACGCCGTCAAGGAAAAACGCTACGGCCAGTTCCGCGATCCGGCACTGGGCACGGTTCCCGTCAATTTCCTCACCAGCGCGGACACCACAGGCGGCAATTCCGGCTCGGCCGTGATGAACAAGCGGGGCGAACTGATCGGCCTGAACTTCGATTCGACGTATGAATCGATCACCAAGGACTGGTACTTCGACACGGCCATCACGCGCGCCATCCACCTCGACATCCGCTACATGCTGTGGGTCATGAAGGAAGTGGACCATGCGGATAACTTGCTGCAGGAAATGACCATCAAGTATCCGAAGCCAGTGAAGGCTGCAAAGAAGTAAGCTTTAACTTGCGCTAGCGCAAAGCCGCATCCGCCCCAGGGCCGATGCGGCTTTTTTGCGGTGCGCCCGGCAGGGCGCACTCACTGGGAGGTGCAAGTCCTCTACTCGCCCGACAAGGGGAAGAGTTAGCTGAACGGCAAGGGTGCCGCGGGCGACTGCGGATCTGGA
>NZ_JBNYXT010000030.1:0-66856 GCF_051380795.1 Janthinobacterium leeuwenhoeki | reverse complement strand
GGCTTCCTCCAGATCCGCAGTCGCCCGCGGCACCCTTGCCGTTCAGCTAACTCTTCCCCTTGTCGGGCGAGTAGAGGACTTGCACCTCCCAGTGAGTGCGCCCTGCCGGGCGCACCACAAAAAAAACCGGCGAGTTTCCTCACCGGGGTTTGAAGGACACCGGCTCGCCAAGCCGACTTGCTGCCAGCCTGCTCGAAAATGGGTTTCCTTTGTGTGCATAATCTGCACTGCGGAAGCTGATACTGCACCGTATGCTGCCGTACATCAGACGTCTTGCATGGCGCATGCGCCAACGCTGTCATTTTGTCGCATCCGCTTTTTCTTTCGCGATGCGGGCATCGAGCTTCACTTCATTTTTGGCAGCATAGTTGCTGCACGCCTGCGCATCGATAAAGGGATTCGGCGTGACGCCTTCCAGCAACTGCGTCAGCTTGCGGTCGCCGCCGGAGTGGTCGGGGTGGGCCGAGATCAGGATGTCGCACGGCAGCCTGGCAAAGTCCTGCATGACGCGGCGGAAGGCCGGCGTCAGGTCCGCATGGCGTTCATCGGCCAGGTAGTGAAAATCATCGGCCGCCACCGGCGTGAGGCTGGCGCCGAACACCACGTTCAGGCATTCCTGACGCTCGGCATCTTCGCACGACACCCAGGTCCAGCTGGTGCTGCCCGGCGTATGGCCAGGCGTGTGGCGCGCCGTGACGCTCACGTCGCCCAGTTGCAGGGTTTCGCCATCGGCGATCTCGCGCACGTTTTCCACCGCCGGCATGGGATCGATTTCGCCCGCTTGCGGGTCCATGGCGAGCACCGCTCCCGCGCGCAGCGCCTCCGCTCCCAGCGGGCTGGCGATCACTTGCGCCCCACTGTCGCGGGCCAATGCGGCGATGCCGCCCGAATGGTCGAAATGCGCTTCCGTATTCAGGATGAACTTGATGTCTTGCAGGCGAAAGCCCAGCTCGAGGATATGTTCCTTGATGGCGGCCACCGATTGGGGCAACGCGCCGTCGATCAGGATCAAGCCTTCGCGCGTGTCGATCAGCACCACGCTCAAGCCGCCCACGCCCACGTAATACGTGTCGCCGTGGATGCGCGCCGGTTGCTGCGGGCGGTTCCACTGCGCCGCATACGGCGAGGCGATCGGCTGCGTCAGGGGATCGACGGCGGGCGTGGCGGCATGCGCGGCAAACGGCAGCGCCATGGCGGCCAGCGCGATACTGAGCAAGGTCTTGGGAGTAAAGAAGGGCGGCATGCGGCTCCAGGAAAATAGGCAGTATGAATCGATGCCATAGAGTAACGTCGCCAGCCTCGCGCGGTCAAGCAGACGGACGCAGCGACTTGCGCTACGATAGAGGCCCATAGACCTGCCGTGCGCCTTGCCGCGCCCACTGCCATGCGTTTGCTGATCCTGTCCGACCTGCACCTGGAAGTCTGGGGTGAAAACACGCCCGCCATCGACCTTGCCGCCAGCCGCCCCGAAGTGGTGATCCTGGCCGGCGACATCGATACGGGCAGCAATGCCATCGCCTGGGCCGCGCGCACCTTCGGCACCCTGCCCGTGCTGTACGTGCATGGCAACCATGAGGGCTATGGCCATCAACTCGAACACATGCAGGACGCCGTGCGCGACGCCTGCGCCAGCGCGAATGCGCACGGCGCCAACATCCGCCTGCTCGACGGCGATACCGTGACGCTCGATGGCGTGCGCTTCCTGGGCATCACGCTGTGGACGGATTTTCTGCTGTTCGGCGCCGAGCGCCAGGCAGAGGCGCTTAACGCAGCACAGGCCTACATGCCCGACTACAAGCGCATCAGCACGGGCGGCGACACGCCCCGCCTGCTGTGCGCCGCCGACACGGCGCAGCTGCACGCGCAGCACCGCTCCTGGCTGGAACAGCAACTGGCGCAGCCCTTCGATGGCAAGACGATAGTGATCACGCACATGGCGCCCTCGATGCTGTCGGTGGACGAGCAATACGCGACAAACCTGGGCTCGCCCGCCTTCGCCTCGCAGCTGGACGCGCTGGTGGCGCAAGCCGACCTGTGGGTGCATGGCCACATGCACGCCTCGCTCGACTATCGCATCCAGGACTGCCGCGTCGTGTGCAACCCCTGCGGCTACAAGCGCCCCGATGGCACGCCGGAAAACGAACGCTACGATCCCGGCTTCATCGTCGACATCACCAGCGCGGTTTAATTTTTCCGATAGCGCAGCTGCGCCACGCCGCTGGGCAGCTGGCGCGTACCGTCCAGGCGCCAGTCGCTGCGCGGCAAGCCATCCTCGAACAGGCGCACGCCCTTGCCCAGCACCACAGGCAGCACGGACAAGGTCAGGCTGTCGATGACGCCTTCGCCCAAGCCGGCGCGGATGACGGCGCCGCCATCGAGATACACGTGGCGGCAGCCCTCCTCTGCCAGCGCCTCCAGCACTTCCCCTACGCTGCCTTCGCGGCGCTGCTCGCCATGACGCGGCGTGAAATCGCGGTGACTCAATACCACCACGCGCTTGCCCGCATACGGCCACGGCTCGAAACCCAGCACGGCCTCATACGTGGTGCGGCCAATCAGCAGGGTATCGACTTGATCCATCAAGGCCGTGTAGCCGGTGGCATCGGGCGAGTCGGGGGCCAGCTCGGCCAGCCAGGACAGGTCGCCATTCTCTCCCGCGATACAGCCATCGAGGCTGATGCCGAGAAAAACGCTGACAGAAGTTTTTTGCATGGATGCTCCTTGAATTAATTCTACAGTGTAGAATTATGCCCATGAAAACCCCAAAAATTCAAGCCATGGAATCTCCCGTGCGCCGCGCCGGGCGTCCGCGCCGCGCCACACCTGCGCTGGACAGCGCCGCCATCCTGCAGGCGGCCCTGGCCCTGCTGGAAGAGCAAGGCGAAGCGTTTTCCATGCGCGCGCTGGCGCAACGCCTGGGCGTCGATGCCATGGCCGTGTATCACTACTACGCAGGAAAAGAGGAGTTATTACTGGCGTTGATGGTGTGGCGTTTTGCCGCGCTCGATCCGCGCCAGCCGCCGTTTACGCGGCGCCAGGCAGCGCCAAGGCGTGTGCTCGCGCTGTGCGCGCTGTACCTGGAACTGGTCAGCGCCACGCCCTACTTCGTGCGCCTGATGGCACGCGGGCTGGTGATGCAAGCCGATGTGGCCGAGCGGTTCACGGCGCTGTTCGAGCTGGCCGTCGAGGGCCTCGACCTGGACAAGAAAACCCGGCGGCGCGGGCGCGATGCGCTCGTCGATTTCCTGCACGGCTATGCGCTGGCGGGCAGGCCCGCCAGCGAGACAGCCTGGCATGCTTCGGTCAGCCTGATCATAGCGGGCATGGCTGCCCGACACTAGCCGGGCATCAGGCCAGCAGCTTGAGTAGCGCTTGGGCGGCCGCTTCCGACGACGCGGGATTCTGGCCCGTGACCAGCAAGCCATCGGTGACGGCATACGGCTGCCAGTCGCCCAGCTTGGAGTAGACGCCGCCACTTTGCTTGAGCATGTCCTCGACCAGGAAAGGCACGATGGCCGTCAAGCCGACAGCGTCTTCCTCGGTATTCGTAAAGCCCGTCACCTGCTTGCCGCGCACCAGCGGCGTACCGTCGACCGCCTTCACGTGGCGCAGCACGCCCGGTGCGTGGCAGACGGCGGCAACGGGCTTGCCCGCGGCGATCATCTGCTCGATCAGCGCGATCGAGTGCGGGTCTTCGGCCAGGTCCCATAGCGGGCCATGGCCGCCCGGGTAGAACACAGCGTCAAAGTCGGCCGCCTTCACTTCGGACAGCTTGCCCGTGTTGGCCAGCACGGCTTGCGCATCGGCGTCCTGCTTGAAGCGGCGCGTTGCATCCGTTTGCGAATCGGGTTCGTCGCTTTTCGGGTCCAGCGGTGGCTGGCCGCCGTTGGGCGAAACTACCGTCAGCTTCGCGCCCGCTTCCTGCAGCGCATAGTAGGGCGCGGCGAATTCTTCCAGCCAGAAGCCGGTTTTCTTGCCGGTGTTGCCGAGTTGATCGTGTGAGGTCAGTACCATCAGGATGTTCATGTTGTTTCCTTTTATGTCAGGGTTACAGTGCTGCTTCGAGAATACGGCGGCTGCGCGCGAGGTCGATATCGCGGTGTTCGCCGAGGGAGGTCATGCCGTGTGCGGCCAGTTGCGTCAAGACCGCTTCCACCGCTTCCTGGCCCAGCTGATATGCCGACAAACGGGTCGGGATGCCCAGGCCTTCAAAGAAAGCGCGGGTGTGGGCGATGGCTGCGGCTATGCGTTCGTCGTCGCTGCCCTCCGTGATGTTCCAGACACGTTCGCCATACTGTAGCAATTTGCCGCGTTTCTGTTCGCGCTGCACGTCCAGCAATGCGGGCAGCACCAGAGCCAGGGTGCGCGCATGGTCGATGTCGTACAGGGCCGTCAGTTCGTGGCCGATCATGTGGGTAGCCCAATCCTGCGGCACGCCGGCGCCGATCAGGCCATTCAGGGCCAGGGTGGCCGTCCACATCAGGTTGGCGCGGGTGGCGTAATCATCGGGCGCGGCGACGGCCTGCGGCGCGATCTCGACCAGGGTCTGCAGCAAGCCTTCGGCAAAGCGGTCCTGCACCTTCGCCTGCACCGGATAGGTCAAATACTGTTCCGTGGTGTGGACAAAGGCGTCGACCAGGCCATTGGCCACCTGCGCGGCCGGCAAGGTAAACGTTTTACTGGGGTCAAGCACGGAAAATTGCGGATACAGCAGCGGGTTGCGAAAACTCAGCTTGTCATGCGTGGCTTTTTTCGTCACCACGCCGCCGCTGTTCATTTCCGACCCCGTGGCCGGCAAGGTCAGCACAGTGCCAAACGGCAGGGCGCGCTGCACATTGGCGCCGCCGCGCTCGGCGATTTCCCACGGCTCGCCGTCGTACAGGGCGGCGGCAGCGACGAACTTGGTGCCGTCGATCACCGAGCCGCCACCGACGGCCAGCAGGAAGTCCAGCTTTTCGTTGCGCACCTGGGCCACGGCGCGCATCAGGGTTTCATAGCTGGGATTGGGTTCGATGCCGCCAAACTCCTGCACCGTGCGCTGGCCCAGCGCAAGAGCAGTTCGCACTTCGGCCAGGGTGCCGGTCTTTTCCGCGCTGGCGCCGCCATACAAAATCAGCACGCGCGCATTATGCGGCACCAGCGTGGACAATTTGGCGATAGTGTCGGCACCAAACACGATACGGGTCGGGTTATGGAATTCAAAATTATTCATGCTGCTACTCCCTAATTATTAGACTGGTCGTCTAGAGTGCTGGTCAAAAAAAGGCGGACGTGTGCATCCGCTTGCTTGCTGTCTATCGGTAGTTGTCCGGCGGCAGTTGCAGCATGGCCAGGGTCGCCCGCCAGGCCGTTTGCAAGGCGCTGGCGTCGCGCCGCAGCTTGGTCAGCATGGCCGCGCCCAGCCACAGCTGGTACAAGGTGGCTGCCATCTGCGCCGGATCGGCCACCGAAGGCAGCGAATCGTCCACCCTGCCGCGCGCGATGGCCAGCGCCAGCCTGGCGATGATGCGGTGCGTACCCTCCAGCAGCGCCACGCGCATCGGTTCCGACATGTCCGCCACTTCGCTGCTGAGCTTAACCACCAGGCAGCGGCAATCGCAACCGCTGCCATCGAGGCTCTCGCTGGTCCAACTGGCCCAGTACGCCATCAGCGACTGCGCCGCGCTCCCGCCGGGCCGGCCCAGCACGTCTTCCATCCCGGCCAGGTAGCCGTTGACGTAATCTTCCAGCATCGCCTCGCCAAACAGTTCCTTGGACTTGAAGTAATGGTAGAACGAGCCCTTGGGCACATCGGCGGCCGACAGGATCTCGTTCAGGCCCACCCCGGCAAAACCCTTGCGCGTGATGATGGCCTTGCCCTGGTCGATAATGTGCTGGCGCACATCGGTGTATTCAGCTTTCATGCGAGGCATTGTAGCACAATTAGACCAGTCGTCTAGATTAGGCAAACCACAAGGGCAAGTTCCGGGGTCGGACCCTGAGGGTCCGACCCCGGCAGTGCAGCATTTGGGGGGGGGCTTGCTGAAACTTATGCGAACTTCTTGAAGTCCGGCTTCCTCTTTTCAAAGAAGGCCGTAAACGCTTCCTTCGCCTCGGCGCCGCCCAGCATGGCGCTGAACAGTTTGTTTTCGTCCGCGATGGCGGCCTTCACCGGCTCCATGCGGCTTTGCTTCATCAGGCGTTTGGTGGCGCGGATGGAGGCGGCAGGCAGGGCCACCAGCTTGGCGGCCTGGCCTTGCGCAAAGGTCATCAATTCGTACAGGGGCACGACTTTCGATACGAGGCCCATTTCCAGCGCTTCCTGCGCGGGGAACGCTTCGCCCAGCATCAGTTTTTCCGCCGCGCGCGGGTAGCCGGCCAGTTGCGTGAGCAGCAGGCTGGAAGCGAATTCCGGGCACAGGCCCAGCTGCGTGAACGGCATCGAGAAGCTGGCGTTGTCGGCCGCGTAGACCAGGTCGCAGTGCATCAACAGCGTCGTGCCGATGCCGATGGCCGGGCCAGAGACGGCCGCCACCACGGGCTTGCTGCTGCCGTACAGGGCGCGCATGAACTGGAACACGGGACGGTCATGGTCGAGCGAGCCATCCTTCGGGCGCGCCGTCTTCATGAAGTCATCGAGGTCGTTACCGGCCGTGAAAATCTCGCGCTTGCCGCAGATCAGGATGGCGCGTACTTCATCATCCGTCTCGGCCGCCACCAGCGCGTCGGCCAGGATCTGGTACATGGCGCCCGTGATCGCATTCTTGCGTTCCAGGCGGTTGAATTCCAGGGTCAGGATGCCCTCGCTCTTGCTGCACAAAATATCCATGTCGTCTCCAAAAAGATAAAGGGCGCCGGGGTAATCCCGCAGCGCCCTGTTTTATTGCTTCAGCCCGTCAAGCTTATACGCGCTCAAAGATTCCGGCGGCGCCCATGCCGGCACCCACGCACATGGTGACCATGCCGTACTTCTGCTTGGTGCGCTGCAGTGCGTGGATCACGGTGGCCGCGCGGATGGCGCCGGTGGCGCCCAGCGGGTGGCCCAGGGCGATCGCGCCGCCCATCGGGTTGACCTTCGATGGATCCAGGCCCAGGTCGCCGATGACGGCCAGTGCCTGTGCGGCAAACGCTTCGTTCAGCTCGATCCAGTCCAGCTGGTCTTGCGTGATGCCGGCGGCGGCGCACGCTGCAGGAATGGCGAATTTAGGACCGATACCCATGATTTCCGGCGGCACGCCGCGCACGGCGAACGACGAGAATTTCGCCAGCGGGGTCAGGTTATGTTCGCGCAGGATTTTTTCGCTGACGATCAGCAGCGCGCCGGCGCCATCGGACATCTGCGAGCTGTTGGCGGCGGTAACACTGCCTTTGGCGGCGAACACCGGTTTCAGCTTGGCCAGCGATTCCATCGACGAATCGGCGCGCGCGCCTTCGTCGGTGTCGACGGTGCGGCGCGATACGTCCACCTGGCCGGTAGCCAGGTTAGGCGTGCGCGTGATGATTTCGACTGGCGTCGTTTCCGCCTTGAAGAAACCGGCTTGCTGCGCGGCGATGGCGCGGCGGTGCGATTCGACGGAGAACGCGTCCTGCTGTTCGCGCGACACTTTCCATTGCTGCGCCACTTTTTCGGCCGTCAGACCCATGCCGTAGGCCATGCCGATGTTTTCATCGCTGAACATGTCCAGGTTCATCGATGGGTGGTGGCCCATCATCGGTACCATCGACATCGATTCGATGCCGCCGGCGATCATCACGTCGGCTTCGCCCACGCGGATGCGGTCGGCCGCCATGGCGATGGCCGTGATGCCCGAAGCGCAGTAACGGTTGACGGTGACGCCACCGACGGTTTTCGGCAAGCCGGCCAGCAACACCGAGTTACGCGCGATATTGAAGCCCTGCTCCGCTTCCGGAAACGAGCAGCCGATGATGGCATCGGTGATCAGCGCTGGATCGAGGCCAGGCGCTTGCGCCAGGGCCGATTGCAGCACGCGCACCAGCAAGTCATCCGGGCGGGTGTTTCTGAACATGCCGCGCGGCGCCTTGCCGATCGGAGTGCGGGTTGCAGAGACGATGTAGGCGTCTTGAAGTTGTTTGCTCATTTTATTCTTTCAAAGATGTTGAACGAGGTTCGTGTTCTGTCGAATGTCCGGGATGCTGGCCTATCGCTTCTGCGACAAATACCAGTCCACCGTCACCTGTGCCGCCAGCGTGCCTTCAGAGTCGAAGATATCGACTTCCACGGGAAACGCCACCTTGCCGTCCTGCGCCAGCTGCGCCTTCAAGGCAGCCAGGTCGCCCGGTACCCGGCCTTCGGCGCGCGTCGCGCCCCTGGCCACCTTCTGGTAGGCGATACGCGACTCCTTGGCCACCGGGCGCAAGCCCAGTATCAGCTCGGCGAAGCCGCCAGCCATGGCCGCGCCGGAAGCCGTTTCGGCCAGGGTAAACAAGGCGCCCGCATGCTGCGTGCCCAGGTGATTATGCAGTTTTGGATCGTCCGGCATCGACACCTTCGAGGTGCCGGCGCCGATGTCGTCGATGCTGATCCCCAGCAGCCGCACGAAGGGCAAGGTGTCCATCATCTGTTGTTTGATACGGTCATACACCATGCTTGGCCTCACGCGCAGTAATACTTTAAATACCAACGACAGGATCTTCATCGACGTCAGGCTTAGTTGCGTACCGGCTTACCGGTCTGCATCATGCCCATGATCCGTTCCTGGGTTTTCGGATGGTTCAACAGCTCCAGGAATGCCTTGCGTTCCATATCCAGCAGCCACTGTTCGCTGACGAAACTGCCCTGGTCCACGTCGCCGCCCGATACGATCTCGGCGATCATCTCGCCCAGCTTGAAATCGTGCGCCGAAATGAAGCCGCCGTCGCGCATGTTGACCAGCTGCGCCTTGATGGTGCCCCAGCCGTAACGGCCCGTGACCTGGATCAGCGAAGGGAGCGCTGGACGGAAGCCGGCGTCGAACATGGCGCGCGCTTCGACCTTGGCTACGTGCAGCAGCTCGTAGGCGTTGAACACGATCACGTCGTCTTCTTTCAGGTAGCCCATTTTTTTGGCTTCCAGCGCCGATTTCGACACGTTGGCGGTAGCCGCATTGGTGAAGCCCGTTTTCAGGAATTGCAGGATATCGTTACCCTTGGCTTCCTTGTAGGCGCGCTGCGCCGCTTCCTTCAAGCCACCACCGGCAGGAATCAGGCCCACGCCCACTTCCACCAGGCCGATGTAGGACTCGATCGAGGCCACGCGCTTCGATGCGTGCAGCGCCAGCTCGCAACCGCCGCCCAGTGCCAGGCCAGCGACCGCGGCGATCACCGGCACGTTCGCGTATTTCAGCGACATGAAGGTGTTTTGCAGTTCGGCGATGATCGGATCGACGGCTTTCACGCCGCCTTGCATGAACGCTGGCAGGGCCGATTGCAGATCGGCACCGGCCGAGAAGGCGCCGCCTTCGGCTGCGTCGGCGTGCCAGATCACCAGCCCTTTGAAATTCTTCTCGGCTTCCGCTAATGCGAGTTTGAGTCCATTGATCACGCCTTCGCCGATCACGTGCATCTTCGTCTTGAACGAGATGATCAAGACATCGTCACCCGTATGCCAGACGCGCACGGATTCGTCTTCGAAGACGGTGGTGCCGGCGGTTTTTCCATCCACTGCGCCGCTGCCGATGACGGGCGCGCGGAATGGCTGGCGGTCGTACACGGCCAGGGTCGAACGGGGCACGAAGCTATTCGACACGGCGGAGTAGGAACCTTCCGGCGTATGCACGCCGCCCTTGTCAGCGACCGGACCTTCGAAGACCCAGGCTGGCAGCGGTGCGTTGCACAGCGCGTGGCCGGCGTCGATGTCTTCCTTGACCCAGTTGGCCACTTGCAGCCAGTTCGATGCCTGCCACGTTTCAAACGGACCGACGTTCCAGCCGAAGCCCCAGCGCATGGCGAAATCGATGTCGCGCGCATTGTCGGCCACGGTGTCCAGGTGGATAGCGATGTAGTGGAAAGCGTCGCGGAAGATCGCCCACAGGAACTGGCCTTGCGGATTCGTCGATTCGCGCAGCGCCTTCATCTTCTTGACCGGATCCTTTTCCTTCAGGATGCGGGCGATGATGTCGGCAGCCTTGGCGCCGCCAGCCACGTATTCACCGGTGGCGAAATCGAGGCGTTGAATTTCCTTGCCAACCTTCTTGTAGAAGCCTGCGCCGCTCTTCTGGCCCAGCGCGCCTTTTTCCACCAGCTGCGCCAGTACGGCCGGCGTCTTGTAGACGGCGGCGAACGGATCGTTCGGCAGGTAGTCCTGCATGGTCTTGATCACATGGCCCATGGTGTCCAGGCCAACCACGTCCGCCGTGCGGAAGGTGCCCGACTTGGCGCGGCCCAGCTTGGCGCCGGTCAGGTCATCGACGACGTCCACGGACAGGCCGAATTTTTCGGCTTCGTGCACGATGGCCAGGATGCCGAACACGCCAACGCGGTTGGCGATGAAGTTCGGCGTATCCTTGGCGCGGACCACGCCCTTGCCCAGGGTGGTGGTCAGGAAGCCTTCCAGCTGGTCGGCGATTTCAGGCTTGGTGAACGCGGTCGGGATGATTTCGACCAGGTGCATATAGCGCGGCGGGTTGAAGAAGTGCACGCCGCAGTAGCGCGATTTCAGGTCGGCGTCGAAGCCTTCGGCCAGCTTGGTGATCGACAGGCCGGAGGTATTCGAGGCGAAGATCGCGTTCGGGCCGATGTGCGGCGCGACCTTTTGATACAGGTCGTGTTTCCAGTCCATGCGCTCGGCGATGGCTTCGATGATCAGGTCGCAACCGGCCAGCAGGTCCAGGTTGTCTTCGTAGTTGGCCACCTGGATCAGCGCAGCGTCATCCTTGTTGCCCAGCGGGGCAGGCGACAGCTTTTTCAGGTTCTCGATGGCGCGCAACACGATGCCATTCTTCGGGCCTTCCTTGGCCGGCAGGTCGAACAGCACGACCGGCACTTTCGCGTTGATGCAATGGGCGGCGATCTGCGCGCCCATCACGCCGGCGCCGAGGACGGCTACTTTTTTAACGATGAAATTGGTCATATTTTCCTCAAGTCTTAGAACAGGTCTGCGTCGAGTGCCATCAGGTTGGCCGAACCGGAACGCGCCTGACGGATCAGGGTTGCCGTCTCAGGCTGCAAGCGGGCGAAGTAGAAACGTGCGGTAGCCAGTTTGGCGGTGTAGAACTTGTCGCCGCTGGATTCTTTTTCGAGGGCGATCTTGGCCATCTGCGCGAACAGATAGCTGTAGATCATGTGGCCGACGACACGCAGGTAAGGCACGCATGCCGCGCCCACTTCGTCAGGATTCTGGAAGGCCTTCATGCCGATTTCCATGGTCAGCTTGGTGACTTTGTCGCCCAGATCGCCCAGTGGGGTGACGAATTCGCTCATCGCTTCGTCGGTGCCGTTGTCTTCGACGAAGGCCTTGATCTTTTCGCCGAACTTGCGCAGTTTGGCGCCATTGTCGCCCAGGATCTTGCGGCCCAGCAGGTCCAGCGACTGGATCGTGTTCGTGCCTTCGTAGATCATGTTGATGCGCGCGTCGCGCACATACTGCTCCATGCCCCATTCCGAGATGTAGCCGTGGCCGCCGAATACCTGCATCGCGTCCGAGGTGGCGATCCAGGCGTTGTCGGTGATGAAGGCTTTGATGACAGGTGTCAGCAGCGCCACTTCGTCGGCTGCTTCCTTGCGCACGTCGGCGTCAGGGTGGTGCAGTTCGCGGTCGATCTGCAGCGCCACATAGGAAGTGAAAGCGCGCGCGCCTTCGGCGTAGGCCTTGCCCGTCAACAGCATGCGGCGCACGTCAGGGTGCACGATGATGCGGTCGGCCGGCAGTTCCGGGTTCTTGATGCCGGACAGCGAACGCATTTGCGTGCGGTCCTTGGCGTAGATCAGCGCGTTCTGGTAAGCGATTTCCGTCAGGCCCAGCGACTGCATGCCCACGCCCAGGCGGGCAGCGTTCATGAAGACGAACATGGCGTTGAGGCCCTTGTTCGGCTGGCCGATGATCCAGCCTTTCGCGCCGTCCAGGTTCATCTGGCAGGTCGAGTTGCCATGGATGCCCATTTTTTCTTCGATGGCGCCGCAGGTGATCGGGTTGCGCTCACCGACCGTGCCGTCCGCATTCGGCAGGAATTTCGGCACCAGGAACAGCGAGATGCCTTTCGAGCCTTCCGGCGCGTCCGGCACGCGGGCCAGCACCAGGTGCAGGATGTTTTCCGCCATGTCATGCTCGCCGGCCGAGATGAAGATCTTGTTGCCGGTGATGGTCCAGGAACCGTCCGCTTCAGGCAGCGCCTTCGAGCGCAGCAGGCCCAGGTCGGTGCCGCAATGCGGCTCGGTCAGGCACATGGTGCCCGTCCATTCGCCCGACACCAGTTTCGGCAGATACACTTCCTTCTGGTGGTCGGTGCCGTGTTCCTTCAGGCACTCGTAGGCGCCGTGCGACAAGCCAGGGTACATGGACCAAGCCTGGTTCGACGAGTTCAGCATTTCATAGAATGAATTGTTCAGTACGACCGGCAAGCCCTGGCCGCCGTATTCCGGATCGCAAGCCAATGCCGCCCAACCGCCTTCGACGTACTGTTTATACGCTTCCTTGAAACCTTTCGGCGTGGTCACGCTTTTCGTGACAGGATCGTGGTGGCAGCCTTCGCGGTCGCCGGAGTGATTCAGGGGGAACAAGACTTCGGAGGTGAATTTGCCGCCCTCTTCCAGCACCTGGTTGATGATGTCGGCGTCGACGTCGGCGTACGACGGCATTTGCTTCAGTTCTTCTTCCACTTGCAGGAACTCATGCAGGACGAATTGCATATCCCGGATTGGCGCGACGTATTGACCCATAATTTTCTCCTGAAGGCGATTAGCTAAAGTGTTGTACTTGTAAGTGCGTTGTTGCGGATACTGCCTGACGGCTTATTTGCTTGTGACGGAATTCTGGTACGACGCCAGCAGGCGGATAAAGCCCGCTTGCGCCCTTTCGATGCTGCCCGGCACGCGCAGGAAGCGCGCGTCGTGATGCAAGGCCAGGATCAGGCCATACATCTCGTACACCAGCTGCTGGGCGTCCGTGTCCGCTTTCAGGTCGCCCGTGGCGATCGATTGCTCGACACAGCGCAGCAGCGCGCCCTGCCAGGCCCGCACCATGGCCACGAGGGCCTCGCGGATGGGACCGGGACGGTCGTCATACTCGACGGCGCCGCTGATATAAATGCAGCCGGAAGCGATTTCCACGCTGACCCGCTTGACCCAGCGCGCAAACATCGATTGCAATCGCTGGATGCCGCGTGGTTCTTTCATGCTGGGGAAAAAGACTTCTTGCTCGAAACGATAGTGGTAAAGCTTCAGCACTTCCATCTGCAAGTCTTCGCGCGAGCCAAAGTGGGCAAACACGCCCGACTTGCTCATGTTCATTTTGTCCGCAAGCAGCCCTATGGTCAGGCCTTCCAGGCCGTCGCGGCTGGACAGGTCCAGCGCCACGTCGAGGATGGCTGCACGGGTCAGTTCGCCCTTGCGCATGAATTTGACTGAAGTATTCAAGATGTCCGTTCTAAATGTGATGTTGCCGATTGGGCGGACTGAAGCGAGGGTAAAAAAAGCACGCTCCGAAAAAATCCGAACGCTCGTACTATTATCCACTACCACGTAAAAGTCAAACGGGAACTTTAGAGCCGGTGTTCTATTGGTGCACCGCAGCATTCTCAAGCCGCGTGTTTATATCGATTTCAGGCCGGCAAAAGCGTCGCGCGCCCTTGCCCCCCCCCCTTCAGGAAAGGTCGCCTGCCTTGCTCAGTTGACGGCGGTCGCGCTTGGTCGGCCGCCCCTTGATGGTGGTGCCCGGCTCGCGGAACAGCTTGCGCTCCTCGGCCAGTTGCTCGCGGCGGGCGATGCTGGCCGGCGTTTCGCCATACAGCAAGCGCGCCACGCTTGCCGCGCCGCGCTTGTCGGACAGGCCCAGCACGGCCACTTCCCATGTCTCCGCGCCATTGTCGATGGCCAGCTCGTCGCCCACGCGCAGGCTGCGCGCCGGTTTCACGCGTTCGCCGCCCACTTTGACTTTACCCGTGTCGACAGCTTCGCTGGCCAACGAGCGCGTCTTGAAAAAGCGCGCCGCCCACAGCCATTTGTCCAGCCTTACCGTTGTCATCTCGTTCATGCGTACTTGCCTACTGAAAAAATGCGCATCACCAGCCGGTACACGAGGAAGGCGGCTTCATAGCCGATGCGCCGGAAGCGGCCGATGTGCTTGAAATCGTCCTGGTGAATGACGATGCCGTCCGCCACGCCCTGCTCGATATGCTGGCGCAAGCTTTGCGCGAACGCCACGTCCTTGATCACAACGTTCGCTTCCTGATTGAGGAACAGGCTCAGCGCGTCAATATTGCTCGAACCCACCGTCGCCCAGTCATCGTCGACGACGGCCACCTTGGCGTGCAGCTGCGTCTTGCGGTATTCGACAATCTTCACGCCGGCGGCCAGCAATTTCGGGTAAAACGAGTGCGCCACGGCATCTTGCATGCGGAACTCGCCCACCCCGATCAGCAAGACCACATCGACGCCCCGCTGGGCCGCCTGGGCCAGGGCGTGGCGCAGCTTGTGCCCGGGCGCGAAATACGGGTTGGCCAGCATCACGCTCTTGCGCGCCTGACCCAGTGCCTGCAGGTAGGCGCGCTGGATGGTGCGGCGGTTGCGCAGGTTGTCGCGCACGACAAAGCCGGCCACGACGGGGTTTTTCGCCAGCTCCTTGCTGACGACGCGCATCTTGCGGTACAGCTTGATACGCCGCACCAGGTTCATTTTTCCCAAGCGCGCCCACTGCGCCTGCACCTCTTCATGGATGGCGTCCACCAGCGGCCCCTTCACCTGCACGGCAAAGTCCCAGCGCGGCGCCTCCAGGCTGATGTTGTGGTCGTAGTCACAAAACATGTCATCGTTGATATTGATGCCGCCCACCAGGGCGATCTCGCCATCGGCCACGCAAATCTTGCGGTGCGTGCGCGTGATGCCGCGCCGGAACCACGGATTGAAGATACGGTGGTGCACGCCAGCCGCTTCCAGCTGGGCATGCATGGCTTTCACGCGGCGGTTGCCCGTGCCGAACCAGTCCGTGATCATGCACACCAGCACGCCGCGTGCGGCGGCACGCTTGAGCGCATCGAGCACCAGGGTGCCCGTGCCGTCATCGGCAAAGATATACGTCTCGAAATAGACTTCCGAACGCGCACCGTCGATGGCGGCTATCAGCGCGGGAAAATACTCGGTGCCGCAATACAGCAGCTGGATGTCGTTGTGGGCGATGAAGTTGACTGTGCGCATGCCGGCAGTCTACGCGAGTTTCAAAGCGGCAACGATCGGCGCATGGTCCGACAATTTCGCCCACAGGGTGCCGTGCATCACTTGCGCGCCTTCCACGTGGAAACCGCGCACATAGATGCGGTCCAGGCGGAACCACGGCAAGGCGGCGGGAAAGGTGCGCGCCGGCACGGGAACGGGGGTTTTCGTCTGGCGCCGCGCCAGCGTGCGCACCAGGTCGCCCAGGGCCGAGTTCGACGCGCGCTGGTCGAACACTTCCACCACGCCCAGCGCATTGCGCAGCTTGTCGCTGAGCGTGTTGCGCCAGTCGTTGAAGTCGCCGGCGATGATGACGGGCTCGCCATTCGGCGCCGATTCCATGACGGCGTCGATCAGCGCCTGCGTCTGGCGCCCGCGTCCCGACTCGAACAGGCCCAAGTGGACCACATAGCAATGCACGTCCGCCTGCGGCGTCTTGAGCACGCAATGCAGGATACCGCGCTGCTCGTAGGCATGGTCGGACACATCGTGATTGGTTTGCGAGGCGATGGGAAACTTGCTCAGCAAGGCGTTGCCGTGGTGGCCATGGTCGTACACGGCATTCATGCCGTAGGCGGAATGGTGCTCGGCACCGGCAAAGAACTCGTGCTGCGACGCATCCGGCCAATGCTTGTGACCATTTTTCTCGGCGCCATAGCGGGCCGCATTGCGATCGTGCTTGCCTTGCACTTCCTGCAAAAAGACGACATCGGCATGGAAGAGAGCGATCGCCTGCTTCAATGCGTGAACTCTGGGCAAGCCCCGCACGGAGGAGACACCCTTGTGGATATTATAAGTTGCTACGCGGATTTTCATGCCTTGATTCTACTCCCAGACGGGCCCCGCGCGGCGCCAGCGTAGGTGCGCGTGCGCACCTACCACGCACAATCAGGCCAGCATGCGTCCCACGCCCGCCGTCACGCTGACGATCAGCGCCGTAATGCCGGCTGCCCAGACGATTTTCACCAGCAACGGTGCGCCGCGCCAGGCGACGGTGCGCTTGCCCTTGGCAAACGCGCCCGGATGCAGCAGCCAGCCGATCGCCATCAGCGGCATGCCGATCGGCGGCGTGCGGCCGGGCACGGTGGAGCTGAACAGCAGGAAGATAAAGCACAGGCAAAAGACGATGCCCAGGGTGCCCAGCAGTTTTTGCTGCGTCGTCAAATGTAACCAGTTCAACATGGAATGCTTTCTAGGAAAATCAGATGGGGCGCGCCAGGCCCGTCATCGCCGGCAATTGCAGAATCGCTTCCGCGTTGGATGACGAGAAACAGCGGTCGGCCGCCGCCAGGTAAGGCAGCCACGCGTATTGCAAGTGTTCGCGGGGGCTCAGGGTAATGGCGATGTCGCGCGGCACTTGCACGCTGAACACGTGTTCCGTGTTGCGCGTCACACCGGGCGCATAGCGGTGGCGCCAGATAGGATAGATCTCGTACACATTCGACAAGTTCCAGTCGCGCAGCACGATATCGCGCCCGTCGGCAACGATGCCGGTTTCCTCGCACAATTCGCGGGCGGCCGTCTGCAGCAGCGGTTCGTCAACGGCGTCGACGGAACCGGTCACAGATTGCCAGAAACCGGGCTGACCCGCGCGCTCGATCAGCAAGACGTCCAGATCAGCCGTATGAATGACGACCAGCACGGAAACGGGAATTTTATGGGTCATATCAACAATGAAAAAGGCGCCTCGTCAGCGCCTCTTTTTGCATAGCATTATCAAACAGCGGCCGCCGCAGCGGCCGCATGCTGCTTTACGCTACTTTTGGCTCGGCGCCACGCAAACGGATGTGCAGTTCGCGCAATTGCTTCTCGTCCACTTCCGACGGCGCTTGTGTCAGCAGACACTGGGCGCGCTGGGTTTTCGGGAAGGCGATCACGTCACGGATCGAATCGGAACCCGTCATCATGGTCACGATACGGTCCAGGCCGAATGCCAGACCGCCATGCGGTGGCGCGCCGTATTGCAGGGCGTCAAGCAGGAAGCCGAACTTCAGCTGCGCTTCTTCGGCATCGATTTTCAACGCACGGAAGACCTTGCTTTGCACTTCTTCGCGGTGGATACGGATCGAGCCGCCACCCAGTTCCCAGCCGTTCAAGACCATGTCGTAAGCCTTGGCGATGCAGGCGCCCGGATTGGTTTCCAGCATGTCTTCATGGCCGTCTTTCGGCGCCGTGAACGGATGATGGGTCGCCGTCCAGCGGTCCGCTTCTTCGTCGTGCTCGAACATCGGGAAGTCGACCACCCACAATGGCTTCCACACGTCCTCGAACAGGCCGGCTTTCTTGCCGAACTCGCTGTGACCGATTTTCACGCGCAGCGCGCCGATGGCGTCGTTGACGACCTTGGCCTTGTCGGCGCCGAAGAAGATCAGGTCGCCGTCTTGCGCGCCCGTTTGCTCGAGAATCGTGGCCAGCACGTCGGCAGGCAGGAACTTGACGATCGGCGACTGCAAGCCTTCAGGACCCTTGGCTTTCTCGTTGACCTTGATGTAGGCCAGACCCTTGGCGCCGTAGATGGCGACAAACTGGGTGTAGGCGTCGATTTCCGAACGGGGCATGCTGCCGCCTTGCGGTACGCGCAGGGCCACCACGCGGCCGCCCTTCATGTTGGCGGCGCCGTTGAAGACCTTGAATTCGACCGATTTCATGACTTCGGTCAAGTCCGTGAAGGCCAGCTTGACGCGCATGTCCGGCTTGTCGGAGCCGTACAGGCCCATCGCTTCGGCGAAATCCATCACCGGGAACGGGTTCGGCAGGTCGATGTTCAAGGTGTTCTTGAAGACGACGCGTATCATGTCTTCGAACAGGTCGCGGATTTCCTGTTCCGTCAGGAACGAGGTTTCGCAATCGATCTGCGTGAATTCAGGCTGGCGGTCAGCGCGCAAGTCTTCGTCGCGGAAGCACTTGGTGATCTGGTAGTAACGGTCGAAGTTAGCAACCATCAACAGTTGCTTGAACAACTGTGGCGATTGCGGCAAGGCGAAGAAGCTGCCCGCGTTAACGCGCGACGGCACCAGGTAATCGCGCGCGCCTTCTGGCGTGGACTTGGTCAGCATCGGCGTTTCGATGTCGATGAAGCCCAGCGCGTCGAGGTACTTGCGCACTTCCATCGTCACCTTGTAGCGCAGGCGCAGGTTGTTTTGCATTTGCGGGCGGCGCAGGTCCAGCACGCGGTGCGTCAAACGCGTCGTTTCCGACAGGTTGTCGTCGTCCAGCTGGAACGGCACGGGCACGGACGGGTTCAGCACTTCCAGCTCCGAGCAAACTACTTCGATCTTGCCCGATTTCAGGTTGTTGTTGATGGTGCCGTCGATACGGCTGGTCACGACGCCCGTCACGCGCAGGCAGAATTCGTTGCGCACGGCTTCAGCGACCTTGAACATTTCCGCTTGTTCCGGGTTGCAAACGATTTGCACCAGGCCTTCACGGTCGCGCAAGTCGATGAAAATCAGGCTGCCGTGGTCGCGGCGGCGATGTACCCAGCCGCACAGGCTGACGGTTTGTCCCAGCATGGCTTCGGTAACGAGGCCGCAGTATTCAGTACGCATAGACATAAAATTCTCAGTTCAGGTTAGTGAGTGTTCAATCCGGCCACGTCCCGCATGGGACGCCTGCCTTTATTCTTTGGCTGCCGGGGCCGGTACAGCAACAATTTCCGCAGGCGCTACCACGCCCATCGAGACGATATATTTGAGCGCCGCATCGACGCTCATGTCGAGTTCGACGACATCGCTGCGCTTCATCATCAGGAAAAAGCCCGATGTCGGATTCGGCGTTGTCGGCACGTACACGCTGACATAGTCGCCCACCAGGTGGTTCGCCGCATCGCCGCCCGGCACGCCCGTCAGGAAAGCGATGGTCCAGGAGTTCTGGTGCGGATACGGCACCAGCACGGCCTTGCGGAAGGCATTGCCCGACGGGGAAAACAAGGTATCGGACACTTGCTTGACGCTGGAATACAGGGAATTGACGATGGGTATGCGTTGCAGCAACTTTTCCCACAGTTTCACCACGTAATTGCCGACCAGGTTATTCGTCAGCAATCCCGTGAAGAAAACGATCAGTACCGTCAATACCGTCCCCAGGCCGGGAATGGAGCTCAGCGGAGGAACCAGGTGGCCGAACCAGACGCTGGGCTTCGTACTGCCGGGCACCAGCAACAGCGACTGGTCCATCGTGCTGATCACCAGATTCAGGACCCAGGCGGTAATGGCCAGGGGCACCAAAATCAGCAATCCGGTAATAAAGTATTTACGCATCAGTTTCTCGGTAATGGATCGTATCGGCGCGGCGCGCTTTTCAGTCCGCTTTCGGCGCGGTTGCAGCCGGGGCGGGCGCAGGCGCAGCAGCAGGCGCGCTCTCGGCAGCCGCGGCAGGCTTGGCGCCATCGGCCGGGCCCGTGGGAATGGCCGTAGTGGGCGCCGTGCCGCCGCGGAAATCGGTTGCGTACCAGCCAGTGCCCTTCAACTGGAAACCGGCGGCCGTCAATTGTTTCTTGAAACTGGGCTTGCCGCACGACAGGCACACCGTCAGTACTGGATCGGAGATCTTTTGCAAGACATCCTTGGCAAAACCACACTCGTCACAACGGTAAGCGTAAATCGGCATCTCTACTCCGAGAAAATCATCAAAAACCCTGAATTATAAAGCTTTTCCTTTGTCGCCAGCGGAAATTGCCCCGCCCGCCTCAGTCTGCCCGGCGGCGCCAGCTCATCCAGCGCTCCTTGCCAGCGAAGACGGCAATGGAATCATCCACGGCCTCGTCGGCCAGGCAGTCGAAATGCGGCGCCAGCAATTCCTGCAGTGTCTCACGAGAGATGCCAAATGGCGGCCCCTTGGCATTGTCGTCAAAGAAAAAGTAACCGGCCAGCATGGCGCCCGGCGCCAGCAGCTGCGCCCAGCGGGCCGCCACTTGCGGCCACATGGCGCGCGGCATGGCGCACAGGAAAGCCCGTTCATAGATCAGGTCCAGCGGCGCGACAGTCTCCCAGGCAAAGAAATCGGCTTCCACCACCTGCCCTGCCCGTTCGCCGACGACGGCGCGCGCAGCGGCCACGGCGGCCGGCGCAAAGTCGATGGCCGTGGCATCCCAGCCGTGATCGAGCATGAAGACCAGCTCATAGGCCGAGCCGCAGCCGGGAATCAGGCAGCGCAGCGGCGCCGGGCTGCCGGCAACGAAGCGGCGCAGGCGCGCGGGCACGCCGCCGTGGTCCCAGGGCGTAAATTGCTGCTCGAAACGCTCGTCCCAAAAGGCGGGCGAGAGCGGATCGCGGGTATGGAAGTCAGCCATCACTTACGTCCTCAGCCAGTTAAAACGGCAGTTGATGCCAGCGCATGAATACTTGCAAGCCCAGCGCGCCGAGCGCGAAGGCGCCCACGAAGTACACGATAAAGCTCAGCAAGCGGTTCGTCTGGCGTTGCTCAGCCAGCAAGGTTTTCATCAGTTCCACATCGTTTTCACGCGGTTCGCCATGCACCGTCAAAGCCTGGTGCAGCAAGCGCGGCAGTTGCGGGAAGATGTGCGCATAACGGGGCGCCTCGGCGCGCAGGCGCTCCATGAAGCCTTGCGGCCCCACCTGGTTGCTCATCCATTTTTCCAGATACGGCTTGGCCGTTTGCCACAGGTCCAGTTCCGGGTCCAGCTGCCGGCCCAGGCCCTCGATATTGAGCAGGGTCTTTTGCAGCAGCACCAACTGCGGCTGCACTTCCACGTTGAAGCGGCGCGAAGTCTGGAACAGCCGCAGCAAAACCTGCCCAAAGGAAATATCTTTCAGCGGACGGTCGAAGATCGGCTCACAGCAGGCGCGCACGGCCGCTTCCAGCTCATCGACGCGCGTGTCTTTCGGCGCCCAGCCCGATTCGATATGCGCCTCGGCCACGCGCTTGTAGTCGCGGCGGAAGAAGGCGAGGAAGTTTTGCGACAGATAATCCTTGTCGTAGTCGTTCAGGGTGCCCACGATGCCAAAGTCCAGCGCGATGTAGCGGCCGAACGATTCCGGTGCGATCGACACGAGAATATTTCCCGGATGCATGTCCGCATGGAAAAAGCCGTCGCGGAACACTTGCGTGAAGAAAATTTCCACGCCATCGCTGGACAGCTTGCGCAAGTCGACGCCGGCCGCCACCAGGCGCTCGGTCTGCGAGACGGGGATGCCAACCATGCGCTCCATCACGATGACGCTGCTGGAACAGTAATCCCAGTGCATTTCCGGCACCAGCAGCAAGTCCGAGTTGGCAAAGTTGCGGCGCAGCTGGCTGGCGTTGGCCGCCTCGCGCATCAGGTCCAGTTCGTCGTGCAGATATTTGTCGAACTCGCCCACCACCTCCTTGGGTTTCAGGCGCTTGCTGTCGGCCCACAGGCGGCTGGTCCAGTCGGCGGCGATGTGCATCAGGGCCACGTCTTCGTCGATCAGTTTTTTCATGCCTGGGCGCAAGACCTTCACGGCCACTTCACGGCCATCTTTCAGGGTGGCGAAGTGCACCTGGGCAATCGAGGCGGACGCCACCGGTTCGCGCTCGAAGTTGGCAAACAGTTGATCCGGGTGCGCGCCGAGCGACTTGGTGATCTGTGCGATGGCCAGGTCGGAATCGAAAGGCGGCACCCGATCTTGCAGGCGCGCCAGTTCTTCGGCGATGTCGGGCGGCATCAGATCGCGGCGGGTCGACAGCACCTGGCCGAATTTGACGAAGATCGGACCCAGCTCTTCCAGCGCCAGGCGCAGGCGCAAGCCCCTTGGTGGCGACAGGTCGCGCCAGAAAATCAGGGTGTCGATCAATTTGGCGGTGCGGGGAACTTGCAGACCAGAAATCGCTATCTCATCCAGACCGTACTTGATGGAAACACGGATGATTTTAAACAGGCGCAGGAATTTCAATATCATGTAGACAAATCCGGTGAGGAGGACTGCGGCTGGACGGCGGCAACCGCCTTTTCCAGCCGGGCAAGGCGCTTGGCCAGGCGTTCGACGTCATCGCGCACGCGCGTCACGCCAGCGGAATACTCTTGCAGGGTGGAGGGACGGATCAGCATGGGCTGTTCATCGAGAAAATATTCGGCCACGTTTTCCGCCAGCTTTTGCTGGCCCGTGCGGACAAAGGCGGCCGCCTCCTTCGCGCCGGCAACGAGGCGCGTGGCCAGCATGGGGCCGAATACCTTTTCCAGGTCATGTTCCGCTTCCCAGCGCAAGCCCTTGCTCAATTGCGAAATCGCATTGGCAAACTCGGCATCGCCTTCGATCTTGACGTAGGAAAACGCCCGCTCGCGGTGTTGCAGGATCAGCGGCACATCGGACAATTTCACGCGGATGGTGACGTTGGCCGGCATGTCGGCTGGCGCCGCTTCCAGCATGCCGGCGCTGTCGACGCGCAGGCGCAAGGCCACGGCGCCCGTGTCGATGCAGGCCAGCTTGCCGGCGTGCACGGCCAGCTGCTGGCGCGCCCACGGCTCTTGCGCCAGCAAATGGTTGATTGTCGCGATGACAGGCGTCATCAAAGAAAGATCGGAAAGTGGTGCCATCTATATACAGCGCGCCAGGCGCGCCCCTAAAAAGAAAAAACCGCCCGTAAAATAACGCGGGCGGTTTCGATCTTACCAGTTCAGCAGGAAATATCTGTTAAGCATCATGCATTCGGCATGGACTTAAGCCATTATTCAGCAAGTTTTGACAATTAATTCAATTGCTGAATGCCTGCCAGGACCCAGCCGCTGTTGCCGCTGACGGGTTTCGACATATTCCACACTTCAGCGAACGGTTCCGCTGCCGCGCCCGGCGCCGAACGGATCAGGCCCGTAAACTTCACGCTGGCCAGATAATCGTTGACGCTCGTCTCGATGCCCAGCAGTTCGGCATCGATGGTGACGACATCCGTAAAGTCTGGCTGCGCGCCACGCTCCTGGATTTGCATGCGCAGTTCCGCATACACTTCCGGCGACGTGAATTCGCGGATATCGTTGACGTCCGCCTTGTCCCAGGCCGCTTGCAGGCGAATGAAATTGCTTTTCGCGTGGCGCAGGAAGGCTTCCTTGTCGAAGTCGGCAGGCACGCCCCATGGCGCGGCAGCCGGGGCCGGCTTGTCCAGGCCGACGCCGGACGAGACGGGTTGCAGCGGCGGCAGCGGTGGAATGCGCGAGCCGATGTCAGGCACGTTGCCGGCCGGTGCCGGCTGATTGCCGAAGCCGGCGAACGGCGCATTGCCGCTGGTATTGTTGTCGCGCTTGCCACGCACCATGCGGTAGATGAAGTAGGCCACGCCGGCCAGCAAAGCCACCATCAGCAGGGTGCTGATCATGCTGGCCAGGGCGCCGCCCAGGCCAAAATGCGACAGCAGCGCGCCCAGGCCCAGGCCCAGCAAGGCGCCGCCCAGCAAGCCCTTCCAGCGGCTCGGTGCCTTGGCGGCAGGTGCCGGTGCAGGGGCTGGCGCAGGTTGCGCCTGGCGCGGCGCGGCAGCCGGTGCCGGGGTCGGCGCCGGTGCGGGCGCCTGACGGCCCACGTTTTGCGACTGGCGGCCAAACGAACGGCCACCGCCCATCGGACGGGCCAGCGCCTCGCCCAGCATGGATACCGTGGTCGCGGCCAGCATCATGCCGACCATAAATTTCTTCAATTTCATTCCATCTCCTAAAATCACCAACGTTGATGCATTACATCTTGATGCCGGTATGCAAAGCGGCAATGCCTGCCGTCAAATTGTAGTACTGCACGCGCTCCAGGCCCGCCGTTTCCATCATGGTCTTCAGCGTTTCCTGGTCCGGGTGCATGCGGATCGATTCTGCCAGATAGCGATAGCTTTCCGCGTCGCCGGCGATTTTCTGTCCGAACCACGGCAAGACCGAGAACGAATACAGGTCGTACGGCTTTTGCAGGGGAGCTGCCACCTTGGAAAACTCCAGCACCAGCAGCTTGCCGCCCGGTTTCAGCACGCGGCGCATTTCCGCCAGAGCCACATCCTTGTGCGTCATGTTGCGCAGGCCAAAGGCCACGCTGACACGGTCAAAATAGTTATCGGGAAACGGCAGTTTTTCCGCGTCACACAACAAGGTGGGGGTGAGCAAGCCGCGATTCAAGAGGCGGTCACGGCCGACGCGCAACATCGACTCATTGATATCGGTCAACCAGACTTCGCCCGTCGGGCCCGCCTGCCTGGCAAAGGCCTTCGACAGGTCGCCCGTGCCGCCGGCGATGTCGAGCACCTTGAAGCCGGGGCGCACACCCGCGTTGGCAATGGTAAACGTCTTCCACAGACGGTGCAGCCCGCCCGACATCAAGTCGTTCATCACGTCGTATTTGGCAGCGACGGAATGGAACACCTTGGCGACTTCGCGCACTTTGTCGTCTTCTGCAACTGTTTTGTATCCGAAATGGGTCGTATTGGTCATGGTAGGCAGTCTGTTTGAACTTGGGAGCATTATACAAGCGGCAGGCGCATTTCCCCGTGACGCCGGAGAAGGTATTGCCTTTCCACTGCATTCGAAGCCAGCATTGCCGCCCGGGCATACGCCGCCAGCGCCCCCGGCCGGTCGCCCTGGCGGCGCAGCAAGTCGGCCCGGGCCGCGTGCAGATAATGCGAGCTGGCAAGGCTGGGCACGGCTTCCAGGCGCGCCAGCCACGCCAGGCCGTGTGCGGCGCCGTGCGCCATGGCGCAGGCGATCACGGCATTGAGCAAAATCAAGGGTTCCGGCTTGTGCCGCAGCAAGGCGCCGTACAGGGCGCTGATCTGGCGCCAGTCCGTCTGGCTGGCCGTGGAAGCTTTGGCATGCAAGGCGGCAATCGCCGCCTGCAGCTGGTATGGTCCCGGCGCGCGCGCCGGCAAGGCCTGCTCCAGCACGGCCAGTCCCTCGGCAATCAAGTCCCCCAGCCACAGGCGCCGGTCCTGCTCTTCCAGGGTCAGCAAATATCCGTCGGGCGCGAGGCGGGCCGGGCCGCGCGACGCCTGCAGCAGCATCAGTGCCAATAAACCCTGCACTTCCGGCTGGCCCGCTTGCAGGCTGTCGAGCAGCCGCCCCAGGCGCAGCGCTTCCGCGCACAAGTCCGCGCGCAGCAGGGTGTCGCCGCCGCTGGCGCAATAGCCTTCGCTGAAGACCAGGTAAATCACGTGCAACACTTGCGCCAGCCGTTGCGGCAATTCTTGCGCCGGAGGCAACTCGAAAGGGATGCGCGCTTCGGCGATCTTGCGCTTGGCGCGCAATAGCCGCTGCGACAGGGCCGCTTCCGCCAGGCCGAAGGCGCGCGCGATCTCGGCCGTGGACAAGCCACACAGGGTGCGCAAGGCCAGCGCCACCTGCGCCTCGGGCGCCAGCGCGGGATGGCAGCAGATGAACAGCAGGCGCAGGCGGTCGTCCTCGATAGCGTGCGTTTCATCAACCTCGGCCGCCGGCAGGCGCGACAGCATGGCCTCGGCATCAACGACGCTCTTGCCCGCGCGGCGCACGTGATCGAGGCCAGCATGGCGCGCCACCGAACTGAGCCAGGCGGCAGGATTATCGGGAATACCCGTGCGCGGCCACAGTTCCAGCGCCTTGCGGCACGCTTCCTGCAACACATCTTCCGCCAGGCCCAGGTCGCCGAAACGCCGCATCAGGCCGGCCAGCACCCTGCCCCGCTCCTGGCGAAAGACGTGCTCGACGGCCAACAGGGCGTCGCCCGCCATGCTCAAGCCGTGACGGGCCGCACTTCGATGGTGCCCAGGGACGCTGCCGGGCAACGCCCGGCCCAGGCCAGCGCCTCGTCCAGGTTGGCGCAAGCTAGCAGATAGTAGCCGCCCAGTTGCTCCTTGCTTTCCGCAAACGGCCCATCCGTGATGACAGGCTTGCCGTTTTGTACACGCACGCTGGTGGCGCTGCGCACGGGCGCCAGCTCCGCGCCGCCGCGCAGCACGCCGGCCGCCTCCAGGGCTTGCGTATAGCTGGCAAAGTCGGCCATCAGGCTGGCCATCTGGCCCTCTTCCATCGTTTCATAACGCGCCTCGTCGGCGTAGATCAGGATCATGTATTCCATAGTCTCTTCTCCAAAAGAAAAATGCCCGCAAGCGCGGGCATTCATACGACGAACGGGGCGGCGGCAATCCGACAAGCTTACCGCATTATTTTTTCACCTTAGTGTTTATGCCCGCAGCTCGAACCGTGGACGTGGCCGGAAGATTGCTTGACCGTCATGTCGGCCTTGGCGTCGCGGCCGCTGTCGCCCGGATAGCCGGCGGCCGCCAGGCGGTCCAGGTAATCCTGCCACAGGCTCGCTTGCTGTGCGCCCAGCTTGTACAGATAGGCCCAGGTGTACAGGCCGGAATTGTGGCCATCGCTGAAAGTGGGCTGCACGGCATAGTTGCCGACCGGTTCCAGGCCCGTGATGCCGACCAGGCGCTTGCCTAATTGCAAGGTTTCCTGGCCCTTGCCATGGCCCTGCACTTCGGCCGACGGCGAGTACACGCGCAGATACTCGAACGGCAGCGCAAATGTGCTGCCATCGTCGAAAGCCACGTCGAGCACGCGCGACTGGTTGTGCACGGTCAAGCCGGTGGGTTGGGGCGTTGCTACTTTTTCAGTCATGACAATACTTTATGCGGATAAACGTTGAATGATGGCGGCGCGCAAGGCCGGCAGCAGGGCGCGGCGCGCGGCCAGCACGGCGGGCGCCGTCTCGCGCTGGATCACCGCCCAGCTGGGATTGGGGAAATGCGCATCGTCGCGGTAGCGGGGAATCACGTGCCAGTGCACGTGCGGCGTCATGTTGCCGAAACTGGCCACGTTGACCTTTTCCGGCTGCATCACTTCACGCACGGCCAGCTCGACTTGCCACACGACTTCCATGACGTAATTGCGCTCGCCGGGCGTCAAATCCGTCATTTCCTTCACGTGTTTGTTCCAGATCACGCGGCAAAAGCCGGGGTAGCTTGGATCATCAACGGCCACGACGGACAAGCGCTCGCTGCGCCACAGCAAGGCTTCACAGCCCTGCTTGTTGGCAAAGCCATCGAGCAAGTTGCACAGATCGCAACTCGTGGACATCACACCAGCACCCGTTCGATGCCGCCGTCATTGGCGCGTTTCACGTAATCCGGCATCCAGTTCTCTCCCAGCAAGTGTTTGGCGATCTCGACGACGATGTAGTCGGCCGTGGTGCCCGAATCATCATTGTAGCGCGAGAGTCCTTGCAGGCACGACGGGCAGCTGGTGAGTATCTTCACGTCGCCCGTGAAACCATCGCCGCGCAGCTTGTCGGCGCCCTTGACCATCTCTTCTTCCTTGCGGAAACGCACTTGCGTGGAAATGTCGGGACGCGTGACAGCCAGCGAACCGGATTCGCCACAGCAACGGTCATTCTTCTCGATCTTCACGTTATCCACCGTGCTGATCAGGGAATTGATGGTCTTGCCCGACTCTTGCAACTTCATCGGATTATGGCATGGCTCGTGGTACATATAGCGCGTGCCATTGACGCCTTCCAGCTTGACGTTTTTCTCCAGCAAATACTCATGGATATCCATGATGCGGCAGCCTGGGAAAATCTTTTCAAACTGATACGTTGCCAGTTGGTCATAGCAAGTGCCGCACGAGACGAGCACCGTCTTGATGTCCAGGTAATTGAGCGTGTTGGCCATGCGGTGGAACAGGACGCGGTTGTCCGTCATCATCTTCTCGGCCTTGTCGAACTCGCCCGCGCCCCGCTGCGGATAACCGCAGCACAGGTAGCCCGGCGGCAAGACCGTCTGCACGCCCACTTCCCACAGCATCGCTTGCGTGGCCAGGCCCACTTGCGAGAACAAACGTTCCGAACCACAACCTGGGAAGTAGAACACGGCTTCCGTATCGGCCGTGGTCGTCTTCGGATTGCGGATGATCGGGATGACTTTATCGTCTTCGATGTCGAGCAGCGCGCGCGCCGTTTTCTTCGGCAGGTTGCCCGGCATCTTTTTGTTAATGAAATGAATCACCTGCGCCTTGACGGGCGGCTTGCCCGTCGATGGCGGCGGCGCCTTGGTTTGCTTCTTGGCAAATTTCTTCAGCAAATCGTGGCCCAGGCGCTGCGCCTTGTAACCCCAGCCGATCATGACCTTGCGCGTGGCATTGATGGTCACGGGATCGGTGGCGTTGAGGAACAGCATTGTCGCCTTGGTGCCCGGATTGAAGCTTTTCTTGTCCATCTTGCGCAGCAAATTGCGCATGTTCATCGACACGTCACCGAAGTCGATATTCACGGGACAAGGCGTGACGCATTTATGGCATACCGTGCAGTGGTCGGCCACGTCTTCGAACTCTTCCCAATGCTTGATGGAAATACCGCGCCGCGTCTGCTCTTCGTACAGGAAGGCTTCGATCAGGGACGAGGTCGCCAAAATCTTGTCGCGTGGCGAATACAGCAAGTTGGCGCGCGGCACGTGGGTCGAGCAGACGGGCTTGCACTTGCCGCAACGCAAGCAATCCTTGACGCTGTCGGCGATGGCGCCGATATCGCTTTGCTGCATGATCAAGGACTCATGGCCCATCAGGCCGAACGATGGCGTGTAGGCATTGCGCAAGTCGGCGCCCATGCCTGGCAGGTTCAGCAATTTGCCCTTGTTGAAACGGCCTTCCGGATCGATGCGCTGCTTGTAGCTGCGGAATTCGCCGATTTCTTCTTCCGTCAGGAATTCCAGCTTGGTGATGCCGATACCATGCTCGCCGGAAATGACGCCATTCAGCGAACGGGCCAAAATCATGATGCGGCCCACGGCTTGGTGGGCGTCCTGCAGCATTTCGTAATTGTCCGAGTTGACGGGCAAGTTCGTATGCACGTTGCCATCGCCCGCATGCATGTGCAGCGCGACAAACACGCGGCTACGCAAGATGCGCGCGTGAATCGCCGTGGCCTCGTCTAGGATCAGCTTGAAGGCCGCGCCGTTGAAGATCTGGCGCAGCTGGGCGCGAATTTCCTGCTTCCAGGTAATGCGCACAGTGCGGTCCTGCACCACGTCAAACAGGGTGGCGGTCGGCTGTGTTGCCAGGCGCGCATCGAACACGGGCAGCAAGCGTTGCATGCCCAGTTCGGCCAATTCGCCCTTCACGTCGGCCAGCGGACGGTCCAGCTGAGCCAGCAAATACGTCCAGCGTGCCGTGACTTGCGCCAGCAGCAGCTGCGCCTGCTCGGCGCGATCGCCCAGCATTTCCGCATCGTCGACGCGGTCGTCGGAAGCATCGTCGCTCTTGCCTACTGGCAAATTACCCTTGGCGAAGAATTCGCTCAGGGCCTCGGCCAGTTGCAGTTTATTCTTGATCGACAGCTCGATATTGATGCGTTCGATGCCATCCGTGTATTCGCCCATGCGATTGAGCGGGATCACCACGTCTTCATTGATCTTGAACGCATTGGTGTGCTTGGCGATCGCCGCCGTGCGGGCACGGTCGAGCCAGAATTTCTTGCGCGCTTCCGCGCTGACGGCAACAAAGCCTTCACCCACGCGGGTGTTAGCGATACGCACTACTTCCGACGCCGCTTGCGCGACGGCATTTTCATCGTCGCCGACGATGTCGCCAAACAGGGCCATCTTCGGCAGCACGCCCCTTTTCGACTTGGTGGCGTAGCCGACGGCGCGCAGGTAGCGCTCGTCCAAATGCTCGAGGCCCGCCAGGCGGATGGTCGTGTATTGCTCGCCCTTGGCCGGCAAACCATCGAGGTAATCCTTGATTTCCACGATCGACGGAATCGCGTCGCGCGCCTGGCCAAAGAATTCCAGGCAGACGGTGCGGGCAAACTTCGGCATCTTGTGCAAAATCCAGCGCGCCGACGTGATCAGGCCATCGCAGCCTTCTTTCTGGATGCCCGGCAAGCCGGCGAGGAATTTGTCCGTCACGTCCTTGCCCAGGCCCTCCTTGCGGAACTTGCGGCCGGGAATTTCCAGGATTTCCGTCTTGAACGGTGCGTTCGGCTTGGTCGCGTCGCGCGTGCTGGGGTGACGCCATTCCAGCTGGAAACGTGCCAGGGCGATATCGTGAATCTTGCCCAGGTTATGGTCCAGGCGGGTGACATCGAGCCAGTCACCATTCGGGTCGACCATGCGCCACGATGCCAGGTTGTCCAGCGCCGTGCCCCACAGCACGGCTTTCTTGCCGCCCGCATTCATGGCAACGTTGCCGCCGATGCAAGAAGCGTGCGCCGAGGTCGGGTCGACGGCGAAGACGAAGCCGGCCTTTTCGGCCGCTTCCGATACCTTGTTCGTGATCACGCCCGCGCCCGAATTGATCGTCGCGTATTCGTGGCTCAATCCAGGCAAGACCGTCATTTCCACGGCACCCAGAGTAATGAGTTTTTCCGTGTTGATGACGGCCGACATCGGCGTCAGGGGAATCGCGCCGCCCGTGTAGCCGGTGCCGCCGCCACGCGGGATGATGGTCAGTCCCAGCTCGATACAGCCCTTCACCAGGCCGGCCATTTCCTCTTCCGTGTCGGGCGTCAGCACGACGAACGGGTATTCCACGCGCCAGTCGGTGGCGTCGGTCACGTGCGACACGCGCGTCATGCCGTCGAAACGCACATTGTGCTTTTCCGTGTAGCGGCCCAGCACCTTGACCGTGCGCTTGCGCAAGTCATAGGTCTTGCGGAATTCGTCGCCGAAATCGGCCACGGCCTTGCTGGCTGCTTTCAGCAGCAGTTCCACATTCTTGCTGCGCGCCTGCGCCACTTCCGGCGCTTCACCGGCAGCAAGCGCGTCGCCGCCGGCCGCATCGATGGACAGGCGGCGCTTGTCGACTTCGGCCAGGCGGTGATGCAAGGCATCGATCAAGCCCTGGCGGCGCTTCGGGTTGTCGAGCAAGTCATCCTGCAGGTAGGGATTGCGGCGCACGACCCAGATGTCGCCCAGTACCTCGTACAGCATGCGGGCCGAACGGCCCGTCTGACGGGCGCCGCGCAGCTCGTCGAGCAGGCGCCAGGAGTCCTCCCCCAACAGGCGTATGACGATCTCGCGATCGGAAAACGACGTGTAGTTATACGGGATTTCGCGCAGGCGGCTTGCTGCGGGACCATTCGGCGTTTCTGCCAGTAAAGCTTGGAGTTGTGCGGGAGCGTTCATGGAGTGTGGTGACGATGTGGACTGGACCCTAAAGGCCCATTTTATCTTATTGCGCCGCACCATGCCGGAACAGCCTTAGGCCGCCTAAGGTTTAAGCACCGCATCCAACGCCATAGCAAATACGGAAAAGCCCTATTTTGCATGAATAAAAAACCAGCTTTGGAGGTTTTTCAACGCAAAAATGCCAAGAATAGGACTCAGTCACAAACTATCGAACTGCCCAAAAATGGGGCAAATTGGCGTTGCAGGCAGCCCCATTCACGCCAGCATTTGTCCAATCCTGTGCCATACGCCATCGGGCACGTACAACAGCAAGCCCGTCATCGTCAGGTAGCGCGCGCACTTGCCGACGGCCATGTAGGCCACGCTGGGCCAGAACGGCAGCTTGAGCCAGCCCGCCAGGGTGCACAGAGGGTCGCCCACGATGGGCAGCCACGCCAGCAGCATGGTCTTGGCGCCATAGCGGGCCAGCCAGCGGAACCAGCGCGTATCGCGCTCCTTGGCGAACGCCTGCTTGGCCCGGTAGCCGAGCCAGTAGTCGACGACACCGCCCAGGGTATTGCCCAGGGTGGCGACGCCGATGGCAGCCCAGAACAGCGCCGGATTGGCCTTGATGACGGCAAACACGGCCGGCTCCGAGCCGAGCGGCAACAGGGTGGCGGAAATAAAGCTGATCAGAAAGATCGATGTCAGCCCGACTTCCGGTGCTGCGATCAGCTGAAGCAGCCAGGCGATTGCGGATTCGATCATGGAACACTTCGCGATGCAGTAAGGCTCTCCATTATAATGAAGAGCAGCTTGCGCGCCGCACAATCGGCGACGGCCGGCAAAGGCAGACCCGCCCGCAGTTCCACAGAGCATGATTGTCGCCAGGCTATCCGCCGCGGCGCCGCCGCTATCGCCCGACACGTTCCAGACCCTTTCTGGCCCAGAATCACTTGCTTGCAGACTATGAACATCGACTACCTCAAGAAAATCCTGACCGCCCGCGTCTATGACGTCGCTACCGAAACGCCACTGGAACTGGCCCCTGCCCTGTCGCAGCGCCTGAACAACCAGATTTACTTCAAGCGCGAAGACATGCAAAGCGTGTTCAGCTTCAAGATTCGCGGCGCCTACAACAAGATGGCTCAGCTCAGCGATGCGGAACGCAAGCGCGGCGTCATTTGCGCCTCGGCTGGCAACCATGCCCAGGGCGTGGCCCTGTCGGCCGCCCGCATGGGCTGCCGCGCCGTCATTGTCATGCCGACCACCACGCCCCCCGTCAAGATCGACGCCGTCAAGGCCCGCGGCGGCGTGCATGTGGAGATCGTGCTGCACGGCGAGTCCTACACGGATGCTTACAACCACGCGCTGACCCTGGAAAAAGAACAGAAGCTGACCTTTGTGCACCCGTTCGACGACCCGGACGTGATCGCCGGCCAGGGCACGATAGGCATGGAAATCCTGCGCCAGCATGCCGGCCCCATCCACGCCATCTTCGTCGCCATCGGCGGCGGCGGCCTGATCGCTGGCGTGGCGGCCTACGTCAAACAGATTCGCCCCGACATCAAGATCATCGGCGTGCAAACGGTCGATTCGGATGCCATGGCGCGCTCGCTGAAAGCGGGCGAAAGGGTCACCCTGCCGGACGTGGGCCTGTTTTCGGACGGCACGGCCGTACGCCTGGTGGGCGAGGAAACCTTCCGTTTGGCGCAGCAATATGTCGATGAAGTCATCATCGTCGACACGGACGCCATCTGCGCCGCCATCAAGGATGTGTTCACGGATACGCGCTCCATCCTGGAACCGGCCGGCGCGCTGGCCATCGCCGGCGCCAAAGCCTATGTGGAGCGTGCCAGCCTGAGCAAGCACCCCATCGTCAACCAGACGCTGGTCACCATCGCCTGCGGCGCCAACATGAATTTCGACCGTTTGCGCTTCGTCGCGGAACGGGCCGAACTGGGCGAATTCCGCGAAGCCGTGTTTGCCGTCACCATGCGTGAACAGCGGGGCAGCTTCAAGCGCTTCTGCTCGCTCATCGGCGCGCGCAACGTGACGGAATTTAACTACCGCATCAGCGATGAAAAAGCCGCGCACGTGTTCGTCGGCATCCAGATTGCCGACCGGCATGAGTCGAGCGTACTGGCGAAGACCTTCGAGGAACACGAATTCAAGACGCTCGACCTGACCCACGACGAGCTGGCCAAGTCGCATATCCGCCACTTGGTCGGAGGCAAGAGCCGGCTGGCGCAGGACGAGCTGCTGTACCGCTTCGAATTCCCCGAGCGCCCCGGTGCGCTGATGCGCTTCCTCGACAGCATGGCGCCGAACTGGAATATTTCCCTCTGCCATTACCGCAGCCAGGGCGGCGACGTGGGCCGCATCCTGATCGGCCTGCAAGTGCCACCCGACGAGATGGGAGAATTCGCCCGCTTTCTCGATACCTTGGGCTACCGTTATTGGGATGAGAGCAGTAATCCCGTCTACAAACTGTTCCTGGGGTAATAAGCCCAACTGCAAATACTGGGGTCGTACCCTGCAGGGTACGACCCCAGTCGTCGCCGTTGGGTTGAAATAGGCTACCATGCGTCCTTGACCGAACTAAGCCACACGACCATGACCACCACCAACGACCTCGCCGAACAATCCCCCCTGGGCAAAAGCTCCGCCTACCGCACCGATTACGCGCCGGAATTGCTGTTTCCGATTCCGCGCCAGGGCAAGCGCGACGAGCTGGAACTGCACGGCACCTTGCCCTTCTTCGGCCTCGATATCTGGAATGCGTATGAATTGTCGTGGCTGAACCAGCGCGGCAAGCCGCAAGTCGCCATTGCCAAGGTCAGCGCGCCAGCCGATTCGCCGAACATCATCGAGTCGAAATCGTTCAAGCTGTACCTGAACTCGTTCAACCAGACCAAACTGGACAGCCCGGATGCGCTGCTGGCCCTGCTCAAGCAGGATTTATCGACTGGCTTCGGCGCGCCCGTGCAAGTGGAACTGACCTTGCAGGAAGATTTCGGCAAGCTGAAAATGGGCGAATTCAACGGCGTGCTGCTGGACCGTCTGGATCTGGAAATCACGCAGTACACGCCCTCGCCGCTGCTCTTGAAGGCGGCGTTCGATGATGCGCCCGTGGAAGAAAAACTCGTCTCGCACTTGCTCAAATCGAATTGCCTGGTGACGGGCCAGCCCGACTGGGGCAGCGTGCAGATCGAGTATGCGGGACCGCAGATCGACCAGGAAAGCCTGTTGCGCTACCTGATCGGTTTCCGCGAACACAATGAATTCCACGAGCAATGCGTGGAGCGCATCTTTGTCGATATCTTGCGTCAATGCAAGCCGCAAAAGCTGTCCGTGTATGCGCGCTATACGCGCCGCGGCGGCCTCGATATCAATCCATGGCGCAGCAACTTCAGCACGGGAGCGATGCCGGGCAATCTGCGCAACGCCCGTCAGTAACGCCAGGTAACACCGCGCAACACCACAAAACCATGCCAGCAGGAATGTTGGCTGTGTTTTAAAACAACGTTGCAGTAGTGCCGTGGAGCATGTCAAAGACGCTGAAAAATCGGAAAATCGCCATTCGGCGGCGTAAAAACCGGCGCGCCGCGTGTTTTTAATCAGGAAATAGCCGATACACACCGTTGTTATTTTTTTGCCAAAATGTTGACCATGCGGGCTGTAGCGCCCACTGCGCCCGCAGCGGGCGTATACTGTTGAGAATTGGCGTTACAGGCCGCCGAAACAGGCCTATAATTCGGCTCGCAAGCCCTCTGCGCATTGCACCATTTCATTGAGTGTCATGACTAATCTTAGCAAAATACTATCTCTCGAAAACGTCCTGCTGGACCTGGAAGTCTCCAGTAAAAAGCGCGCCTTCGAGCAAGCCGGCCTGATCTTCGAAAACAATTACGGCATCGCCCGCTCTACCGTCTCGGACAATCTGTTTGCCCGCGAACGCCTGGGCTCGACTGGTCTGGGCCATGGCGTGGCCGTGCCGCATGGCAGAGTCAAGGGCAGCAAAACCTTGAAATCGCCGCTGGGCGCCTTCGTGCGCCTGGCCGAACCGATTCCGTTCGAGTCGCCCGATGGCAAGCCCGTCAATTTGCTGTTTTTCCTGCTGATTCCCGATCATGTCACCCAGCAACATCTGGAAATCCTGTCGGAAATCGCCGAAATGTTTTCCGACGATGCCTTCCGCACGGCGCTGGCCACGGATCCGGAACCGAAATCCGTGCATTCGCGCATCGTCAATTGGCAACCCAGTCTGCAAGCGGCGGGTTAAACTTCAGGTATTCCTCCACTCCTGAAGAAGACTGCCATGTTGCAAACGCCACTGACGATACAACGCCTGTACGACGATAATCGTGAAAGTCTGCAACTGGGCTGGTTCGCCGGCTTCCCCGGCGGCGAGCGCCTGATCTCGGGCGACGTTTCGTCGGCCGCCGACCAGGTGGGCCACTTGAACCTGATCCATCCGGGCCGCATCCAGGTCTTTGGTCACCAGGAAATCAATTACTACCAGCGCCTGAAGGTCAATACCCGCACCCACGTGATCGGCGAACTGATCGCCGGCGGCCCGCCCGCGCTGATCATCGCGCAGGGGCTGGAAACGCCGCCCGACATCCTCGCCATCTGCGATGAGCAAAACATCCCCCTGTTCTCGACCCCGCTGCCGGCCGCGCAAGTGATCGACTTCCTGCGCGTCTACCTGTCGAAAAAGCTGGCGCAGCGCATCATCATGCATGGCGTATTCATGGACGTGCTGGGCGTGGGCGTGCTGATCACGGGCGATTCGGGCCTGGGCAAGAGCGAACTGGGCCTGGAACTGATCTCGCGCAGCCACGGTCTGGTGGCCGACGACGCCGTCGAATTCTCGCGCATCGCGCCGAACATGATCGAAGGCCGCTGCCCGCCCCTGCTGCAAAACCTGCTGGAAGTGCGGGGCCTGGGCTTGCTCGACATCAAGGCCATCTTTGGCGAAACGGCCGTGCGCCGCAAGATGCGCTTGAAACTGATCGTGCACCTGGTGCGCCGCAACGCGCTGGAAGAAGAAGTCGAGCGCCTGCCTTTCCTGTTCCCCACGGAAGACGTGCTGGGCTTGCCCGTGCGCAAGGTCGTCATCCCCGTCGCCGCCGGCCGCAACATCGCCGTACTGCTGGAAGCGGCCGTGCGCAACACGATTTTGCAGCTGCGCGGCATCGACACCTTGCAGGAGTTCATGGAGCGGCAGAGATTGGCAATGAGTGGCGATTAAAAGCGTAGGTCGGATTAGCGGGGCAAAGCCCCGTGTAATCCGACAACATTGTTGACGTGTGCAGCAAAGAAATACCACAGTCTAAATTGCAATAATTTGTAAAGATAGTTGCCTCGGGAGCGCAGCGCCGATCTTTATTGTATGATCGGCGTATGCATATCGTCCTTATCACCGGAATATCCGGCTCCGGTAAATCCGTCGCGCTCAATGTGCTGGAAGATACCGGCTATTATTGTGTCGACAACCTGCCACCGGCCTTGCTGCCCAGCCTGGTGCAAACCCTGCTCGACGAAGGTACACCGCAACTGGCCGTCGCCGTCGATGCGCGCAGCGCCGAGTCACTGACCAGCCTGCCGCACAATGTGGCCCTGCTGCGCGACCAGGGGCACGACGTCAAGGTCATGTTTTTGACGGCCACCACGCATTCGCTGGTGGCGCGCTTCTCGGAAACGCGGCGCAGCCACCCCCTGTCACACGAATTGCGTCCGAACCAGAATCCGGCCAGCCGCCGCACCCTGATCGAGTGCATCTCGGAAGAGCGCGAACGCCTGTCGGCCATCGAACAGCTGGGCCATGTGATCGACACGTCGGAACTGAGCGCCAACAAATTGCGCGCCTGGATCAAGGATATCGTCGCCTCCGAACGCGCCCCGCTGACCTTGTTCTTCGAATCGTTCGCCTTCAAGCTGGGCGTACCGCTGGACGCCGATTTCGTCTTCGACGTGCGGGCCTTGCCCAATCCCTATTACGATCTGGCATTGCGCCCCCTCGACGGCCGCGACGCGCCCGTGATCGCCTTCCTCGACGCGCAACCGAGCGCGCTGGAACTGCTGGCCGACATCCGCGCCTTCATCGAGAAATGGTTGCCGTCATTCAAGTCCGACAACCGCAGCTACCTGACGGTGGCCCTGGGTTGCACGGGCGGCCAGCACCGCTCCGTGTACATGGCGGAGCGGCTGGCGCAATACTTCGGCCCCAACGAAAGGGTCGTGCTACGCCATCGCGAGCGCTCCTAGTTAATCCAGATGCCGCAGCGGATGCGCGGCGTCCGGCCAGACGGGGGAAAAGAAGCGCGTCACCATGGCCGCGTCGACCTCGTCCAGGCTGGATGGGTTCCAGCGCGGCGCATTGTCCTTGTCGACCACCAGCGCGCGCACGCCCTCGAGCACTTCGCCATGTTCGAAATTGTGGCGCACCACGCTGCGCTCCATGCGCAGGCAATCGGCCACGCCCAGGCGGGCGCCGCGCTGCAGCAATTCCAGAGTCACCGACATCATCAGCGGCGAACGCAGGCGCATGGCCGCCAGCGCCTTGGCGGCGAACGCACTGTCATCCTGCGCCAGCGAGGCCATGATGGCTGCCACGGATGGGGCGCCGAAATGGCGGTCCAGCGCTGCGCGCGCCATCGCCAGGGAAGATACCCCCGCCTCGGCCTGGAACGGCGCCGCCAGCGCCTTGATGGCCACCGGCAAGGCCTCGCCCGGCGTCGACTCGAACAGGGACAGCAGCGCCCCCATCTGCGCCTCAGGCAGGTAGACATCGGCCAGGCCCGTGTACAGGGCATCGGCCGCGTTGATCGTCAAGCCCGTCAAGCCCAGGTACAGGCCCAGCTGACCGGCCAGGCGGGAAAGAAAATAACTGCCGCCCACGTCGGGAAACAAACCGATATTGACTTCCGGCATGGCCATGCGCGTGCGGCCCGTGACGATGCGCAGGCGGTTGCCTGCCCCGGCTTGCGCCACGCCCATGCCGCCGCCCATCACCACGCCATCCATCACGGCAATATACGGTTTCGGATAGAAATGAATCACATGATTTAAAGCATATTCTTCCGTAAAGAAATCTTCCAGCTGGGCGCTGCCGCCTTGCGGCGTAGCCAGGCCCGCATCGTAAAAGAAACGGATGTCGCCGCCGGCGCACAGGGCTTTTTCGCTGCTGGAGCGAATGATGACAGCGTCCACCTGCGGATCGTCGCGCCAGGCCAGCAGGGCCGCGCTCAGGGTGCGCACCATCTCCAGCGACAGGGAATTCAAGGCTTTCGGGCGGTCGAGCACGATGTGGCCCGTGTGGTTGCGGATGGAGGTGTGGACGAAGTCGCTCATGGCAAAATGGAAAGAAGTGAGAACGGGCACATTCTAGCGCCTGTGAGGGAGACATAGCGCTCAACAGCTACTGGCGCAAAAAAGGGCGCACTGTGCGCCCTTAGTTGATCACAACCGGTTGAAAGTCGCAGGCCGCTTAGGCGGCGGCGAATTCTTCTTCCGAATTGTCTGGCAGATGCTTGATCGCCTCTTTACCGTGCCCTTGCACTTTGGTTTTGTATTTCATCACTTGCCTATCGAGCTTGTCGATCAGGCTATCGATTGCGGCATACAGGTCTTGCGCCAGGCTTTCCACATAGACAGTTTTGCCACTCAGGCGCAGGTTGACTTCGGCCTTTTGACGTTTTTCTTTCTCTTTGAGGTTATCCACGGTCAGAATCACGGCAATATCGATGACTTGATCGAAATGACGTTTCACGCGCTCCAGCTTCGTTTGTACGTATTCACGGATGGCTGGTGTCACTTCGAGATGATGTCCGCTGATGGTGAGATTCATACACACTCCTAAAGATGATCGGGTTCGTGCGGTCCATCCTATCCGGCCCGCAGAGGAACCGAAAAAAACTTACAAACACTTACGCAGGCTCACTGGCGGAATTTTCAACGCTTCCCGGTATTTGGCAACAGTACGTCGCGCAATCACCATGCCTTGTTCCCCCAGCATGTCCGCAATCTTACTGTCGGATAAAGGATTTTTAGGGTCTTCTGCTCCTGTCAGTTGCACGATCAATGCCCGTATCGCCGTCGATGACGCTTCGCCCCCCGCTTCGGTGGCGACGTGGCTACCAAAGAAATATTTCAACTCGAACATGCCGTGCGGGGTCAGCATGTACTTTTGAGTTGTTACCCGCGAGATAGTGCTCTCGTGTAAACCCAGTGTATCAGCTATTTCACGGAGCACAAGGGGGCGCATGGCAACGGCGCCATGCGAGAAAAAGTTCTTTTGTCTTTCTACTATCGCCTGCGCCACGCGCAGGATCGTGTCGAAGCGCTGGCGCATATTCTTGATCAGCCACTTGGCTTCCTGCAACTGTGCGCCCATGGCGCCCTCGCCCTTGCCCTGCTTCAACAAGTTGGCGTACATGGCGTTGACGCGCAGGCGCGGCATGACGTCGTTGTTCAGGGTGACTTGCCAGCCATTGCGCGCGCGCTTGACGACGACGTCGGGCACCACGTAATCGGACACGTCCGAGGCAAACACGGCGCCCGGATGCGGATTGCACTGACGAATCACGGTCTGCGCTTCGCGCAAGTCTTCATCGTCGCAATCGAGGGCTTTTTTCAGCTTGTTGAAATCGCGCTGGGCAAACCAGGCCAGGTGCTTTTCCACGATGACGAGGGCCATGCGGCGCGTCACCATGGCGATATGCGGCAAACGCTTGATTTGCAGGGCCAGGCATTCGGAGGCATTGCGCGCGCCCACGCCCGGCGGATCAAAACTTTGCAGCAGCGACAAGGCCGTGCGCATCTCGTCGGCGTCGATTTCCAGCTCTTCCGGCAGGCGCGCCAGGATCTCGTCGAGCGACTCTTCCAGGTAGCCATTGTCGTCGAGCGCGTCGATGATCAGCTCGACCAGCGCGCGGTCGCGCAATTCGAGCACCGTCACGCGCATCTGCTCCATCAGGTGTTCGCGCAGGGTGCAGTGATGGGCTTCGAGTTGCGGGCGCGAATCTTCGTCATCGGGCGCCTTGCCCCGGCTCGCCTCGCTCCAGTCGCTGTCGCCGCCGTCCGCAGCGGCCGGGCCCTCGCTGGCCTCGCCGTCAAAGGTTTCCGCTTCCGCCGGCGCCGCCGGCGCTTCCTGGCCAGGCGGCTGGGGCGGTGCTTCTGCCGGCGCGGCCGTGGAACTCAAAGCCCCGTCGGACAGCAGGCGCAGCGAACGGTCGAGCGGATCGTCCAGGCGCTCGAGCAAGGGATTGTCCGTCAGCAATTGCTCCAGTTCCTGGTGCAATTCCAGGGTAGACAATTGCAACAGGCGTATCGATTGCTGCAACTGCGGCGTCAGTGCCAGGTGCTGCGAAGTGCGCAGCTGCAATGATTGTTTCATTGGCTCACATGCGGAAGTGTTCGCCCAGATAGACCCGGCGTACCGACTCGTTCGCGATGATGTCGTCGGGGCGTCCTGACGCCAGCACCGAGCCCTGGTTGATGATGTAGGCACGGTCGCAAATACCCAGCGTCTCGCGCACATTATGATCGGTGATCAGCACGCCGATATTGCGCTCCTTCAAGAAACGCACGATGCGCTGGATCTCGATCACGGCAATCGGATCGACGCCGGCGAACGGCTCGTCGAGCAGCACGAAACGGGGGTCGGTAGCCAGCGCGCGGGCGATTTCCACGCGGCGGCGCTCGCCGCCCGACAGGGACAGGGCCTGGTTCTCGCGCAGCTTTTCAATCTGCAAGTCGGCCAGCAGTTTATCCAGGCGCTCTTCAATCTCGGCCTTCTTCAAGGGACGGCCTTCGACGGTCTGGATTTCCAGCACGGCGCGGATATTGTCTTCCACCGTCAGCTTGCGGAACACGGACGCTTCCTGCGGCAGGTAGGACAGGCCCATCTGCGCGCGGCGGTGGATCGGCAGGCTGGAGATGTCCACGCCGCTGATATCGATGCTGCCGCCGTCCGACGGCACCAGGCCGACGATCATGTAGAACGAGGTGGTCTTGCCGGCGCCGTTCGGCCCCAGCAAACCCACCACTTCACCGCATTCGACTTGCAGCGAGACATCATGCACGACTTGCCGCTTGCCATAGGTTTTTTGCAGCCCGCGAACGATCAGGGTGCTGCCGCAACGAGTATTGTCCATTATTTCTTTCCTGGCGCAGGCGTGGCCGGCGCTTTCTCCGCCGCCGGTGCCTTGGTCTTCGGCTGGATCACCATGCGCACGCTGCCGCCATCCGGGGTGCTGGCGCCGCTGTCGGAGTTTTCCATCGCAAACACTTCCTTGCGGCTGTCATACGAAATGAATTGGCCGTTGGCCACGTCGGTCACTTTCGTGCCTTCCAGGCGCGTCAGCTTGGCTTTGGAAAACAGTTTCACCACTTCCGTCTTGTTATCGTATTCCACGCGCTCCGCTTCGCCTTCGACCCACAGGTCGCCCGCGCCATCGCGCTTCTGGCGGAAGGTGGCCAGCTTGCCGGGATCGGCCCAGAAGGTAATGAACTGGTAGCCTTGCGGGTCTTCCGTGATCAGGGCCCGGCCCGCCTTCATGGTCAGGGTACCCTTGACCAGCACCACGTCGCCCGTCAGGGTACGCACCTGCTTGACGTCATCGACATGGCCGCTACGTGCCGTGATGACGGCTTCCTTCTCGGAATCGGCCTTCTCGGCATGCGCCACGCCCATGATGGCCAGGGAAAATACGGTCATCAGCAAGATATTCTTCATAGTATGGTTTCCTTGTTTCATTCTGTCATTTTGCCGCCGCGGCCGGGCGCGGTTTCGGCGGGAGGACCATGCGCAGCGCATTCTGCACTTCCACCACGCCGGTGGCGTTATTGGCTTTCATGCCGATGCCATTGATGCGCGAGGCGCCCGTCAGGATATCGACAGGCACGTCCGTTTCCATTCTTTCCTCGTCCGGAAACACCGTCAGCGCTTCCGTCTTGACCGTCAGGTTCTGCGCCTTCGGACTGGCCACGCGGTCGATCACGACCTTGCGGTGCAGTTGCAGCCGGGTATTGTCCTGGTCGATATGCGCCAGTTCCGCGTTCATGTTCAACGGCGGCATGCCGGGCGTGAGCTTGCGCACGAAGGGCTGGTCGATATCGGACGAATCGTCCAGCGGATAATGCGTGAGCTTGGTGCCCGACACGATATAGCTGGGTTTACCCGTCAAGTCCATGCGCACCAGGCTGAAATTGGTGATGAAATAGTCGGGCTCATCCAGATGCTTGCTGGCCGTGATGTCCTGGTTATTCTTGTTCATCACTTCGAGCAGCCAAAAGCTGCCCAGCGCGACAACGACCGCGCCCAGCACGGTAAAAATCATGCGCCAGCGATGGGCGCCTCCTGGCTTACGCATAGGGCTTCACTCTTTCAATGGTCACTGGCGAGGCGGCGCGCCTCACTCCAGGAACGGCGCCATGACGCGCGCATAGTTGTCCTGGGCGCGCAGCAGGAATTCGCAGATCTCGCGCACCGCGCCGCGGCCGCCGCCGGCCTGCGTCACATGGTGCGCCAGGCCCTGCACTTCCGGACGCCCGCCCGGCACGCTGACGGCAAAGCCGACGCGTTTCAGGATGGGCGCATCGATGACGTCGTCGCCGATATAGCCGCATTGCTCTTCCGTCAAGCCCGTCAGCGCCAGCAGTTCGCGAAACGGCGTCAGCTTGTCATGGCCGCCCTGGTGCACATGGGTAATGCCCAGGTCTTGCGCGCGGCGTGCCGTGATGGCCGAGCGGCGCGCGCTGATGATGGCCGTCTGCACGCCCGATTCCTGCAGCAGCTTGATGCCCAGGCCATCATACACATTAAACGTTTTCATCATCTCGCCATCGGGGCCGAAATGCAGGCTGCCGTCGGTGAGCACGCCATCGACGTCAAAGATCATCAGTTTGACCTTGGCCGCGCGCGCCAGGTTGTCCGCTACGCTATCCATCAGATCACCTTCGCTTGCGTCAGATCATGGATATGCAGCGCGCCCACCAGCTTGCCATCGGCATCGACGACCAGCATCTGGTTGATGCGGAACTGCTCCATCACGGCCACGGCATCCACGGCCAGGCGTTCAGGCGCGATGCTGCGCGGCTGCGCATGCATGACGTCGCGGATCGCCACTTGCGTGAAATCCTGCACGCGCTCGAACATGCGGCGCAAGTCGCCATCCGTAAACACGCCCACGGGGCGGTCATCCGCATCGACGACGGCCGTCATGCCCATGCCCTTCTTCGTCATTTCTTCCAGCGCCTGCAGCAGGGAAGCATCCACGGGTACTTTGGGCACGCGTTCGCCGCTGCGCATGACGTCATGTACGTGCGTCAGCAGGCGGCGGCCCAGGGCGCCGCCCGGGTGCGAGCGGGCGAAATCCTCTTCCTTGAAGCCGCGCAAGTCCAGCAAGGCCACGGCGATCGCATCGCCCAGGGCCAGGGTGACGGTGGTGCTGGCCGTCGGCGCCAGGTTCAGCGGACAGGCTTCTTTCTCAACAGAAATATCCAGGTGCACATCGGCCAGTTGAGCCAGGCTGGACTGAGGCTTACCCGTCATGCAAATGAGCACGCCACCCATGCGCTTGACGACGGGCATGATGGCCATCAGTTCCGACGATTCGCCCGAATACGATATGGCAATAAAAGCATCTTCCGAGGTGACCATGCCCAGGTCGCCATGAGCCGCTTCGGCCGGATGCACGAACAGGGCAGGCGTGCCGGTGGAAGCGAGGGTGGCGGCAATCTTGCGCGCGATATGGCCGGATTTGCCGATGCCGGAGACGACGATACGCCCTTTGCATTGCAGCAACATCGCCACGGCGCGGCCCACGCTGTCGTCCGTGGCCAGGCGCGCATGTAGCGCTACGATGGCGTCGGACTCGATCTGCAAGGTGGTGCGGGCCAGCGCGACGGCGCGCTCGGTCGTCGCTTGCATGTCAATTCGATCAAAAGCTTTCAGCATTGTTTTTTCATGGGTTACACTCATGCCCAAAGTATAAACGAATTAGGAAAGCAAAAAACTTGCCAGTCACAACAAACAACGATTTCCATTGACCGTACCGGGCAACCCATGTTTTCCTCGCTTGAACTGACCCTGATGTTACTTGGCAGCGCCGTGCTGGGCGTTGTCGCTTTCAGAATGTTGCATTTGCCGCCCATGCTGGGCTACCTGGCCGTTGGCATCGTCATCGGCCCCCACGCGCTGGGCCTGGCAGCGGAGAACGAGGCCAGCCACACCCTGGCCGAGTTCGGCGTCGTCTTCCTGATGTTTTCCATCGGGCTCGAATTTTCTCTGCCCAAATTCCTCGCCATGCGGCGCATCGTCTTCGGCCTTGGCATGGCGCAGGTGGTCACCACCATCATCGCCACCGTCGTCTTCGGCTGGCTTGTCGGACACTACCTGTCCGCCTACATCCACCTGAGCTGGCAAGCCGCGTTCGCCCTGGGCGGCGCGCTGGCCATGTCGTCGACGGCCATCGTCTCGAAAATGCTCACGGAGCGGCTGGAACTGGAAAGCGAACACGGCCGCAAGATCATCGGTATTTTGCTGTTCCAAGATCTGGCCGTGGTGCCCCTGCTGATCCTGATTCCCGCCCTCACGCGCGATTCGGACAACCTGGCCGAAACCCTGGCCTGGGCCGGCGGCAAGGCCCTGGTCGTCCTCATTTTGCTCTTGTTCATCGGCCAGAAACTGGTACGCGGCTGGTTCACCATCGTCGCCAAGCGCCGCTCGCAAGAATTGTTCATGCTCAACCTGCTGTTAATTACCCTGGGGGCGGCCTGGATCACGGAACGGGCGGGGCTGTCGCTGGCCCTGGGAGCTTTTGTTGCCGGCATGCTCATTTCCGAGACAGAATTCAAGCATCAGGTGGAAGAGGATATCAAGCCCTTCCGCGACGTGCTGCTGGGCCTGTTCTTCATCACCGTCGGCATGCTGCTCAATATCCGCGTGGTGTTTGAGAACTGGTGGCTGGTCCTGCTGCTGCTGTGCGGCCCCGTGCTGCTGAAATTCGCCCTGATCGCGGGCCTGGCCCGGCTGTTCGGATCCAGCAACGGCGTGGCCTTGCGCACGGGACTGGGACTGGCGCAGGCGGGCGAGTTCGGCTTCGTGCTGCTGAACCTGGCCGGCGGCATCAAGCTGATGGACCCGTTCGTCGTGCAAGTGGTGCTGGCGGCCATGGTGCTGTCGATGCTGGTGGCGCCCTTCCTCATCGCCAAGTCCGACGCCATCGTCATGAAACTGGCGGCCAACGACTGGATGATGCAATCGCTGGCGCTCACCAAGATCGCCACGCGCACCATGGCCTCGCAGAAACACGTGCTGATCGCCGGCTTCGGGCGCAGCGGGCAAAGCCTGGCCACCCTGTTGACGGAAGAAAAGATCGAATACCACGCGCTGGACCTGGACCCGGAACGGGTGCAGGAAGCCCAACTGGCCGGCGCCCACGTCTCGTATGGCGACGCGGGCCGGCGCGAAAGCCTGGTGGCGGCCGGCATCTACCGGGCCAGCGCCGTGGTGATCACGTATGCGAATACGCCCTCGGCACTGAAGTTATTGCATTTGCTCAAAGAAATGGCACCGACCTTGCCCGTCATCGTGCGCAGCCACGACGATACCGATCTCGACCAGTTGAAGAAGGCGGGCGCGGCCGAAGTGGTGCCGGAATTGATGGAAGGCAGCCTGATGCTCGCTTCGCATGCACTGATCATGATGGGTGTGCCCCTGCGCCGCGTGGTGCACCGGGTGCAAGCGGCGCGCGAGGAACGCTATGCGTCCCTGCGCGGCTATTTCCACGGTTCCAGCGACGCGGGCGACGATGCCGAGCTGGAACGTTTGCATACGGTCACCGTCAACGAGGGCGCGCATTGCGTGGGGCTGCCCTTGAGCACGATCGACGTGGCCGGCTGCGGCGCGTTTGTTACGGCCATCCGCCGCGGCCGCGAGCGCCTCGATGTCACCCCCGAGACGCAGCTGGCCAGCGGTGACGTGGTGGTGCTGCGCGGCACGGCCGACGCCGTGGCCAAAGCAGAAGCATTGCTCATAAAATAACTATTCGGCCTGCGCCTGCCAGCTGATGACCTTGTTGCGGCCATCGGCCTTGGCCTGGTACAGAGCCTGGTCGGCGTGCGCCACCAATTGTTGCGCCACCGTTTCAATCGGTAGCAGGGCCGCGTCCGCTTCCAGGCTGGCCACGCCGATCGATACGCTGACCCACGCCTGCGCGCTGCCCGGCAAGTCGAACATGGTGCCGGCGATACTGGCGCGGATGCGTTCGGCAACGAAGGTCGCGCTGTCGAGGTCGGCGTCGATCAGCAGCACGACGAACTCCTCGCCGCCGAAGCGGCCCAGCGCGTCGGAGCGGCGCAATTCCGTGCGGATGCGCGTGGCCACTTCGCGCAACACTTCATCGCCGCCCTGATGTCCATGCGTGTCATTGACCAATTTAAAATGGTCGATATCGATATACATGCATGAAATGCAATAATTCTGACGCCGCGCGCGGGCGATTTCTTCCAGCAGCCGGCGGTCGATATAGCGGCGGTTGTAGACGCCCGTCAAGGAATCGGTCAAACCGATGTATTTCAGCATTTCATTGCTGATCACGTTTTCCAGGCAAATGGCGATGATGGACGCCATGTGCTTGATGAAATCCGTGCCCAGCGCGGGCGTAAAACGCGTCACGTCGCTGCTGGCCAGGTTCAGGCTGCCAATCAGGCGCTTGTTGCGTAGCAAGGGCACCAGCGCCACGCTGCGCAGGGCGTCGATCTGCGGAAAACGCGGGCCATGCACGGCAGCATCAAACGCGCCCAACAGCGGCAACGGCGGCAAGGGCGCGTCCCCCTCGGCCACGGGTTTTGGTGCGGCAAAACCCAGCTCCGCCACGGCATGCACGAAGAGCAACTGCGGAAAGGCGCTGAAATCGACGCCCAGCTTTTCCATCACCAGCACGATATCGTCATCCTCGTCGAGCAGACTCAGGGTGACGCCGTCGAGGTCGGAAATCACGGGCAGGGTGCGGAAGATAGTGCCGATCAGTTCGGGAAACGTGGACGCGCCGACAATTTCCAGGTCGAACGCCTGGTGGCGGCACATGATGTCGTGATTGCGCTCGACCTGTTCCAGCAGGAAAGCCATGCGCGCGCGCAAGGCCTGGTTTTCGGCTTCGAGGCTGGCAATGCGCGGGTCCGGCGGTATTGCTTGATTCATAGAAACCTTAAACCCTTGTGTGCGGGCGCCATGCTTAAAATGCCAATTCGAAACCGATGTCCTGCCCCACCACGATACGCTCATCGCCGCCTTCGGTGACGATGGCGTTCATGCCGAAGCAGATGGCGCCGTCAAGCTCGGGCTTGGCGCGATAGCCATGCATGACGTCGAGCGGGTCCGGGCCGGGCACGCCCGTGGCCTGGTCCACCGACGGGATCGGGCAGCGCGAACACGGCTTGACGGGTTTCAAGGTCGTCGCGCCGAATTGCAGGAACGCGGCGTAGTCTTCCTCGAAGGCGCCGATGTCGCCGATGACGAGGTTGGGGCGGAAACGGTTCATCGGCAGCGCCTCGCGGCCGGCGGCACGAAGTTTATCATTGACATCGGCTAGCGAGGCACTGCCGGCGATCAGCAGGGGGTAGCCATCGGCAAACATGGTCGAGGCGGCCACGCCGTCCGTCCCATTCGTCCATGCTGTGCTGGTGGCGCGCACCACGTCCGGATGAAAGCGCGCCAGGCGGCACGGCACGCCGATGGCCTGACTGAACCAGGTGGCCGTGACTTCGTCGCAATCGTAGGCGCGCACGTTATCGTCCCACACTTGCACCTCCAGCATGGGCGAGTGTTGCGGATGCGGCAAGCCCAGCTCGATTTCCAGGCGCAGCATGCCCGGCGCGCGCAATTCCAGGGTGGTGGCCTTGATGCGCGGCACGATCAGCGCCATGCGCGGATGTTCGCGCTGGGTCAGGAAGCGCCCTTGCGCGTCCACCACCATCCATTCGCGGTCGAACACGTGCTCGCTCATCAGCCCTGAACGCGTCAGGACGGCCTCGCGCAAATGAATGCCGGCACACGATTTGATCGGATACAGAATGATGTCGGACAGGATAGCCATGGACAGGGGAAAAGGAACAGTATTGCTGCTTCCGCCAAGAAATTATTCACAAGCTAAGTATGGCAGCAAAGCGGGCAAGCGTAAATCAGCCAAGTAGGTCGTGGGAAATTATTGTGAAGTTATGACAAACAGAACCAGATGCTCTGCGGTGTTGCCCGCTGCGACGCAGTGCGAGCACTGCTAGCAGCGGGCAACACCGCAGAGCGCCGGTTATGGAAGTCAGAAATCACAATAATTTATTACGCCCTACTTATACTCAGCCAATGAGGCTGGCCTGGCGCGCCAGTGATCAATACGTGTAGAAAATACGCTGGATTTCTTGCGTGCTGTTCGTTTTGGTCAAGGCCAGCATCAGCAGGATGCGGGCTTTTTGCGGGTTCAGGGTGTCGGATACGACACTGTCGAGTTCGTCGTCGTTGGCTTCGCCATTGCGCGCCACGATGCCCTGGCCTACGCGGCTCGAACGCACGATCAGCACGCCCTTCTGGCGTGCTTCCACCAAGGCCGGCTTCATTTGCGCGGCCACGCTGCCATCGCCCACGCCCGCATGGATGATGCCCTTGGCGCCAGCGGCAATGAAGGCGTCCATGCCGACACGGTTCATGTTGGCGTAGCCATACACGATATCGACTTGCGGCAGGGCATCGAGCTTGCTGATGTCAAATTCCGCTTCCAAGGTGTGCTTGCGCGTCGACTGACGGTAGAAAAAGGCCTTGCTGCCCTGGATGTAGCCCAGCATGCCCAGTTCCGGCGACTTGAAGGTGTCGGTGGTCGAGGTGTTGGTTTTGGTGACTTCGCGCGCGGCGTTGATCTGGTCGTTCAAGGCCACCAACACGCCCTTGCCCACGGCTTCCTTGCTGCCAGCCAGCATCACGGCGTTGTACAGGTTGATGGGGCCGTCAGCCGAGATGGCCGTCGACGGACGCATGGCGCCCACGACCACGACCGGTTTGTGGCTTTTCACGGTCAGGTTCAGGAAATACGCCGTTTCCTCGATGGTGTCGGTGCCGTGCGTGACGACCACGCCATCGACATCGTTCGAAGCCAGCAGCACGTTGATGCGCTTGGCCAGGGCCAGCCAGTGGCTATTGCCCATGCTTTCGCTGGCGATCTGGAACACTTGCTCGCCTTTCACATTCGCCACTTTTTTCAGTTCCGGTACGGCCGCGATCAGGCGCTCGACGCCCACGGTGGCCGAGGTGTAGCCGACGGTGGTAGTGCTGTCGGCGCCGCTGCCGGCGATGGTGCCACCCGTGGCCAGGATCACCACGTTCGGCAATTTGACGGCCGCTTGCTGGGCGCGCGCCGGTGAGGCGGCGATAAAGCCCATCAGCAAGGTAGCCAGCATCAGCTGTGCACAAGATTGGAATTTGCGTGAAAACATAGTGCTCCCGTGAGGTGTACTGTCAAAAATAACAAAGTCGTGTGCAAATTATATGTCATCCATGCCCGGGGAATATCCATTTCATGCGTAGCGCGCAAACGTGCGCGCCCGCGCATGCGCATGCGCTACAGTAGCGCCATGCCCACATTGCCCCCCCTCCGCTCTTGCCTCATCCTGCCGCTAGTCTTATTGGCGCTCAACGCCTGCTCCACGCAGATCGAACTGCGCACGGCGGCGCAGCAAGAACAGTTCGCGCGGGAAGCGGCCAGCCAGGGCGACTGGACGCAAGCCATGCGCAGCTACGAGGCAGCCGTCGAAAATGTAGAACTGGGCCGTGGCGACCTCGCTTGGCAGGAGCGGCTGCATCACCAGGCGGGACGCGCCGCCAGCGCGGCCTGCCGCTACGACGCGGCCGAATTTCATTTCCGCGCAGCCATCGCGCTGGCAAAGCGCAGCAAACAATCGAGCGCCTTCAGCTACAGGGCGCTGATCGACCAGTATGAACGTCAAGGCAAGAGGGCGGAAGCGGAAGCCGTGCGCGATGAACTGGGCTGGCACAGGAGGGGGCTGATGGCCTTCGTTGCTGAGTTCGAATCGCTGCCGGTGGGCAAGCCTTGCGGAGTTCCTCGATAAACCTCGCACGCACCTTGCTGGCCGCCTCCGCCGTCTTCGCCGCCATGGCACCGGCGCGCGCCATCGAACCACCGCTGCCATTATGGGAAGCGGGCGTGTTTGGCGGCACAGCCGTCACGCCCGCCTATCCCGGCGCCAGCGAACGCTCGACGCGCAGCCTGGCCCTGCCCTATCTGATTTACCGTGGCAAAGTATTACGCGCCGACCGCTCCGGCGTGGGCGCGCGCCTGCTCGACACGGAGCGATTCGATGTCGATATCGGCTTTGCCCTGTCCTTGCCTGCCAGGTCCAGCGACGTGCCGGCCCGGCGCGGCATGCCGGATCTGGGCACCCTGGTGGAATTTGGCCCGCGCCTGAAAATCAAGCTGGCCGAGCCGACGCAACACAGCCGTCTGGGCCTGGAGCTGCCCTTGCGCGCCGTCATCGAAGCGCGCGGCGGCCTGCACCGCCAGGGCGCCACGTTCGAGCCACGCCTCGTGTATGCGCTGCAAGGCGAACAGCAGGCGTGGCATGTCGATGCCAGCCTGGGCGCCGTGCTGGGCAATGTCGCCATCAACGATTATTTTTATGGCGTCAGCCCCGCGTTTGCCACCGGTCAGCGCCCATCATATGCGGCGAAGAGCGGACTGATGCTCACACGCCTGGGCCTGGGCGGTTCGTACCGGCTGCAGCGGGACTGGCGCGCCTTTGCATTTTTGCGCTACGACAACTACGCAGGCGCTGTCAACCGCGCCAGCCCCCTGCTGCGCCAAAACAGCGGCACCTCGGCCGGCATCGGTCTGATGTGGACATGGCAACGTTCGGATAGCCTGGCGCGCGGCCCGGATGACTAGCCGGCTTAAAAATCCGTCGTGGCCGACAGCATGAAGGTGCGCGGCGCGCCCAACCCCAGGCTGGTCCATTGCGGCAACGCCCAATATGCCTTGTTGCCCACGTTGCTCACGCTGGCGCGCACGGTCAACGGCCGGCCGGCGACACGGGTGGCGTAACGCCCACCCAGGTCAAATACGCTGCGGCCCGGTACCGACAATGAATTGTCTTCATTGATGTATTGCTTCGATGCCGCCGTCGCGTTCGCCGTCAGGGTCAGCCCCGGCACAGGCGGCGCATCCCACTCCACGCCCAGCTTGGCCTGCAGCTTGGGCACGCCGGCCGCCTGCTTGCCCTGGTTGACGCCATTATTCGTCCTGGCCAGAGTCGGGTCCACATAGGCGATCCCGCCCATCAGGCGCACGTCGCGCACGGGCGAGCCGAAAAAGCCCCAGTCGACGCCGCGGTTGCGCTGCTCGCCGCCAAAGGAAAAGACATTGCTGACCGGGTCGACATAGCTGCTGGGGCGCTTGATTTCGTACACGCTGAGCGTATGGGCAAATTCTCCCAGGTCGACCTTCACGCCGGCCTCCATCTGCTTGGATTTGTACGGGGCAAACACTTCGCCCGCGTTGGCCGCCGTCATGGGGGCCGTCGCACCCTGGCTCAAGCCCTCGATGTAGTTGGCGTACAGCGCAACGCTCCTGGCGGCTTTGACCAGCAGGGCGACGGCCGGCGTCGTGGCAGCGGCGTCATAGCGGGAGGTGCGCGCGCCCGTCTTCACGTTGAAGCTGTCGTTGAGCACTTCCTGGCGCCGCAGGCCCACCGTCAGCTGCACTTGATCCTGCGCAAACGACAGGGTATCGACCAGCCCGACACTGGCCAGGCGCAGTTCCGTCTTGGAAATTTGCGGTGCGTCAAAGCGCGTGGCCGGTCCCCATACAGGACGGTAGATATTCGTGATCCAGTCCTTGTCCAGCACATTGCGGCGGCCGAACTGCTGGTCCGTGTGGTGGTAATACGTTGCGTTGGCCGCCCATTGATGACTGATGTTTGCTGTGCGGAACTTGCCCTTGACGCCCACTTCCGCCGATTGTTTTTCCAGCTTAAAACCCAGGTCGGCCAGATTGGTGCGGTAATCGCCGGCCGTATTGAACACCTGGATCAGGTAGGCGCCCGTCGACTGGTAGTCGGCCTTGCTGGCGCCGATGGCGGCATACGCCATCATTTGTTCGTTCACATCATATTCGCCGCGCAACATGGCGCCCTTGTCCTTCGTGTCATAGAAGGCCCAGCTTGGATTGAGCAAGGTCTCCGCTTTCGGCGGACGCGGCACGGGCAGGCCGGCGACTAGGTTGACGCCCCGGTTCAAGCCCCGCGCGCGGTCTTCGCTGCTGTACAGGTCGGCAGACAGGCGCGCGCCAACGCCGCGCCAGTCCAGTCCCACGGACGCGAGCTGGGTCATCTTTTTCTGATGGTCGATCGCGCCATCGCCGTCGCGGTAGACGCCGTTGATACGGATGCCGAATTGCTTGTTTTCACCAAAACGCCGCCCAAGATCAATATGCCCGCCCCATTGCGCATCCGACATATACGACGCCGTCACGCGCGACAGCGGCGCATCGCCTGCGCGCTTGGGCACCAGATTGATGCTGCCACCCACCGAACCACCCGGTGGCATGCCGTTGAGCAAGGCCGACGGACCTTTCAGCACTTCGATGCGCTCGAACATGTCGGGCGAGGTGCGGTACACGGGCGTAACGCCGAACAGCCCGCCAAACGCGACGTCGCTGGTGCCGGAACTGAAACCGCGTATCGCGTAATTCTCGCCGATGATGCCCGTCATGCCGCTGCTGAAGACGGTGGGATCGGTGGCCGAGATCACATCGGTGATATCGCGCGCTTGGCGGTCTTCGATGAATTTATCCGTATAGCTGATGGTGTTGAACGGGGTTTCCATGAAATCCTTGTCGCCCAAAAAGCCGACGCGCCCGCCGGAAGCCACTTGCCCGCCAGCATAGGCATCGGTCACAGTGTTGCCTTTGCCCCAGACCGTCACGGCTGGCAGCGTTGCGGCCGCCTCTGCCGCGGCGCTGTGCGCCGGCTCGCGGCGCACCGTGTAGCTGCCATTGCCCTCGCGCACGGCCTGTAGGCCGTGTCCGCGCAGCAATTCGTTAAAGCCTTCGGGCACGCTGTAGCTGCCGGACAGGCCGGCGCTCTTCTTGCCTTGCAGCAGGCTAGCCTCGACCGTCAGCTCGATGCCCGCTTCGGCAGCAAAAGTGTTGAGCGCCAGGCCCAGTGTACCGGCCGGCACGCTGAACGCTTGCCGGGCCTGCGCTGCTTGCGCAAAGGCCGACGGGGCAGCCACGCTCAGCGCCCCCACGCCCAGACTGGTGATGAGCAGCAGTTGCACGGCGCCCGCGATGCGGCTCAGGGTGAAGACCGGGTGACGTCCGCTTGCCTGGACGCTCGATGAAATGTGGCGTTTCGCCATAATAAAATCCTTTTCAGATGGGAAGGTTGCTTGTTCTCACCCTATCTCCCGAACGAAAAGGTAAAACCCTCAATCAAAATGAGAATCAATTCTCATTTTCAGGCACATCAGTTCCGATAGCCCTTGAGCACGTCGTCGATCACCAGTTTCAGCGACGTCACGCTGGCCGCCGTGATGTACCAGGCATCGGCATCGACGAAAATGACACGGCCGTTCTTCCAGGCATGAGTCTGGCGCAAGAGCGGATTGGCCATCTGTTCGGCCCTCATGACGGGACGGTGTTCCATCACGGCCGTGCGGTCGAGTACGTAGATGATGTCGGGATTGGCTTGCTGGATGAACTCGCTGGAAATGGGCTGCCCATGCAAGCCCGCCTCGACGGCCGAGCTGGCCGGTTTGACGCCCAGCGCGTCGAAGACGAAGCCGTAGCGCGACTGCACGCCAAACGCGCTGAAGGCACCGTTGTTGTGCAGCACGATCAGCGCCCTCTCGGGACGGTCTTGCGTCACCTTGCGCGCGTCCGCCACCGTCGCATCGAGCTCGGCGGCTTTCTGGCGAGCAAGGTCTTCCTTGCCAAAGATACGCCCCAGTGTCAGCAAGTGTTGCTTGACCACCTCGATGTGCCCGCCCTTGCTGCTCTGGTAATCCACGTCGAAGTGCAAGGTGGGGGCGATCTGGCTCAGCTCCTGGTAGTGGTTGGCCTGGATCGACGTCATCAGCACCAGGTCGGGCTGGAGCGCGTGGATGTGCTCGAGATTGGGCTGCACGATGGCGCCCAGGTCGCGGATGTCCGGGTCATCCTTGTAGCGGGTGAGGAAATGCGGCACATAATCCTTCACCATGCCGGCCACGGGCACGCCCAGCTGGTCGAGGAAATCGACTTCGTTCATGTCCAGCACGGCCACCCTCTGCGGACGCTGTTTGATCACCGTCGTGCCCAATTTATGCACGATGGTGATGGGAGCAAATGCCTGCTGTGAAGTTGCAGCGGCAGGTGCTGGCGGCGCCGTGGCCGCCTTGTCGGTGCAGCCTTGCAAGGCGGCCATGGCGGCGAGCAGCACGGCCAGCGCGCAACGCGATGTGTTCCAGATCATCTCAAGCTCCTGTGGGGGTAAAGTAGTTGCAGACGCAGCCGCGTTCATTGCGCACGATGTGAAAATCGATGTCGTACAGCGCGTGCAAGCGTGCCTCGGTAACGACCTCGTACGCAGGGCCGGAAAAGCGCACGGCGCCGCCCTGCATGGCGACGATGTGGTCCGAATAATTGGCGGCGAAATTGATGTCGTGGATCACCAGGATCACGGTGCGGCCCTGCTCGTCGCACAGGCGCCGCAGCGCGCGCATGATCTGCACGGCGTGCTTCATGTCGAGGTTGTTGAGCGGCTCGTCAAGCAGCAAAATATCTGTCTGCTGGGCAATCGTCATGGCCAGGAAGGCCATCTGGCGCTGGCCGCCGCTCAGCTCATCGACATACGCCAGACGCAAATGCTCCAGCGACAAAAAGGCGATGGCGTCATCGATGGCTTGCCGGTCTTGCGGCGTCAAGGTGCCTCGGCTGTAGGGGAAGCGACCAAAGGCGACCAGCTCTTCCACCGTCAGGCGCAAATGAAAATCGGGCGACTGGCGCAGGGTGGCCACCAGTCGCGCATAGTCCTGGATCTTGATGTCCGCGATGCTGCGCCCGGCAATTGCAATCTCGCCGCCATTCGCTTCCTGCAGGCGCGCGATGAGCATCAGCAAGGTGGTCTTGCCGGCGCCATTCGGGCCGATCAAGGACGTCACTTTGCCCTTGGGAAACTGCGCGCTGACATTGTCCAGCACGCGCTTCGCGCCATAGCTTTTTTCGATATGGTTGACGTGGATCATGTTGTGCCTCGGGTGCGGACCATGAGCGCGAGGAAATATGCGCCACACACCAGGTTGACGAGGATGCCAACCGTGGTCCAGTAGTTGAAAACGTGCTCGACCAGCAGCTGGGCGACGAGGAAGATGGCGATGGCGATGGCGCAGCCCAGGGGCAAGGTGACCCTGTGGCACGCCGTGCGGGCCAGGGCATACGTCGTGTTCGCCACAAAGATACCCATGAAGGCCGTGGGCCCCAGCAAGCTGGTCGACACCGCCACCAGCACGGCGATCAGCGCCAGCTGCCACTGCACCATGCGCCGGTAATCGATACCGAGCGAGATGGCCTGCTCGCGTCCCAGCGCCAGCACGTCGAGCGCGGGCAAGGTTTTCACCACGGCAGCGCAAGCGGCGCCCACCAGCAGGGCCGAGGTCAGCAATTGTGCGGGCTGCGCCTTGTTGAACGAGGCCTGGCTGAATCCTTGCAAAATGGCAAACTCGCCCGGGCTGATGCGCAACTGGATGAACTGGGTGAACGTGCCGATCACCATCGTCAGCACGAATCCCAGCAGCAACAGGAAATACACGTTGTTCTTGCCATCACGAAACAACCAATAGTGGATGGCCCAGGAATACACCAGCATCAGCGCCATCGAGACGACAAAATTGCCGTTCTGCCCCAGCAGCACCACGCTGTGCATGCCCATCGCGAGGATCAGCAGCGATTGCAGCAGCAGGTACACGGCTTCGTAGCCCATGACGGCGGGCGTCAATATCCGGTTGCCGGCGATGGTCTGGAAAACGATGGATGACACGGCCACGCAGACGCCGCCGATGATGATGGCGGCCAGGCGAGACAATCGTTTGGGAATGACGTAATCAAAGTCGAGGTTGGCGCCGAGGAAGAGGAAGGCCAGCGCAAGACAAACAACGGTCAGCCACAGCGTCCGCAGCTTGACTATCCGCCTCATCGCCGCCCCCGGACGATCAGCGCGAGGAACAGCAGGCCGCCCACGCCGCCAGCCGTCAGGCCGATCGGCACTTCGAACGGGTAAATCAGCAATCGCCCGGCAATGTCGCAGGCCAGCAGCAGCGAGGCGCCGCACAGGGCGACGATGGGCAAGGTGCGGCCCAGGTTGTCGCCATGGCGCAGCGCCACCAGGTTCGGGATGGCAAGCCCGACAAACGGGATGGCCCCCACCGTGATGACCGTGGCCGCCACCGTGACGGCCACCAGCATCAGGCCCAGCGCCACCGTGCCCGCATAGTTCAAGCCCAGGCTGGTGGCCATGCCCTCGCCCATGCCCAGCACGGTAAAACGCTGCGCGTACAAGTACGTGAGTGCAACGATGGGCAGGACCAGATAAATGATTTCATAGTTGCCCTGCACGATGCGCGAAAAATCGCCCAGCAGCCAGCCCTGCATGCTTTGCAACATGTTGTTGCGGTAGGCATAAAACTCGGCCACGGCGCTGAGCACGCCGCCATACACGAGGCCGATGACGGGCACGAGTATCGTGTTCTTGAAGCGGATGCGGCGGATCAAGCCCACATACAGCAAGCTGGCGGCAAAACAGAAAGCCAGCGCGAACGCCATCTTGCCCGCCGTGCCCGCTGCGGGCGCCACGGTCAGCGCAACGAGGATGCCCAGCTTGGCCGCATCGAGGCCGCCCGAGGTGGCCGGTTCGACGAACTTGTTGCGCACGATGTGCTGCAGGATGACGCCGCACACGGACAGGCCCACGCCCGTCAGTACCAGCGCCACCAGGCGCGGCAGCCGGCTGGCCGTGAGGGTCAGCCAGGTATCGCCGGACAGGGCGTCGGACAGCGCAAACAGTTGCGTCCAGGCGATGTGCCTGGCACCGACCAGCAAGGACGCGCAGCACAGCAGGAAGAACAGGCACAGCAGACTCGCGCGTGTCAAATCATCATCCCGTTCATTGCTGAGGCGCGGCGCAGGCGATGCGCCAGCCCTTGGCTGCCTGGCGCTGGGCCAGGAAATGGGCATACAGGCCGCCCTGTGCGCTCAAGGTAGCTGGTGCGCCCTGCTCGAAGATCGTGCCGCCATCGAGCACGACGATCTGGTCGGCCATGGCCACCGTCGACAACTGGTGGGCGATGACGATCACCGTGCGCTTGCCGCGCAGCCGCGCCAGCGCTTCGGCGATGGCAGCCTGGTTTTCCGCGTCAAGCGCAGCCGTCGCTTCATCGACCAGCAGGATAGTCGCATCCTTGATCAGTGCGCGGGCGATGGCGATACGCTGGCGCTCGCCGCCGGACAGGCGGGTGCCGCCCTCGCCCACGGGCGTGTCGAGCCCCTGCGGCAAGCGGGCGATGATCTCGGCTACGCCCGCCTGGCGCGCCGCGTCCAGCACTTCGGCATCGGTGGCGCCGGGCTTGCCGAGACGGATGTTGTCGGCGATGCTGCCCTGAAACAGATAACTGTCCTGGAATATCTGGCTGATCTGGCCGGCCAATTGCTCGCTGGACATGTCGCGCACATCGACGCCGCCCACCAGCACCGTGCCTGCACTGGCGTCAAAGAAGCGCGCAATCAGACGCACCAGGGTCGTCTTGCCGGAGCCGGAGGCACCGATCAGCGCCGTCATGCTGCCCGGCGCACAGCGCAGATTGATATCCGTCAATACGTCGGGCCGGTCCTGCGCATAGCGAAAAGCCACGCCGCGCAGCTCAACGGAACCATCGCGCGGCGCCTGCGGCGTGTGTGCTTCCGGCAAGGGCTGCACGGCGAAAATCTCGCGCGCAGCATCCAGCGGGCCGCGCGCGCCGCGCAGCACTTCGCCATAGCTGGCCACTTCCTGCAAGGGATCGACAAAGCGCACCACCAACAGCAAGGTTACGATGACAGAAACAGCGTCGCCCGCAGAGGATACCGCACCCAGCAGGCTCTGCAGCCACAGCGCGGCAGCGGCCAGCAAGGTGGCAAAGATGGCTTGCACGGCCCAGGCGTTGAGCACAGATGACAAGGCCGACAGATAGATCAGCCGCGAGCCGGCGTGGCGCTGCTCGTCGATGGCTTGCTGCAGGAAACGCGTGCCGCCACCACCGCCGTCGCCATTGAAAGCGCGCAAGACGGATTGCGCTTGTGCAAACTCCACCAGGCGCTGGCTGGTCTGGGCAAAATGCCGGTGATAGGCGTCATCGGCGCGCTGGCCCAGGTGCGCGGTGAGCCGCAAGGCGCCCGCCAGGAGGGGCAGCGCCAGCAGCGCAATGAGACCCAGTGGCCAGTGCAGCACGAACAGCGCGGCCACGAACACCACGGGCGTGACGGCGCCGCAAATCACGGGCGTCAGCACGTGGGCCGGCAACTGGGCCACATTCAGCATGCCCTGCGTGATGACGTGACCCAGCTTCGCCGTATTCTCCGGCGTGAACCAGCCGACGGGCAGGCGCGCCACATGGTCGCCCAGGCGCTGGCGCGCCCCTTGCAACACCGTCACGCCCACGCGCACACCCGCCTTTTCCACCTGGCGCCGCCACCCCCAGCAAGCGACCAGCCCGGCCAGCAGCACCAGCAGCCACAGGGCTGCCCCGCCCGTTTCGCCGGCCAGCAAGCGGCCCAGGGCCAGCACCAGCGCGGTCATCGTCAGCCCGCTGAGCACACCATATGCGACGGCCATGGCACAGTAGCGGCGGAAGACGGGCGCATCATCGCCCAGCAAGTGTATGAAAGTCTTCAGCATCACGAGGTCGCCTCTTCCTGGATATCCTGATAAGCGCCCAGCGCCCACAGTTGCGCGTAGCGGCCCTTGTCTGCGAGCAAGCCGGCATGGCTGCCCTGCTCGACGATGGCGCCGTTCTCGACGACGATGATCTGCTCGGCGTGCATGATGGTGTCGAGCCGGTGCGCGATCACCAGCAGGGTGCGGCCCCGGGCAAAGCGCGACAGCGCATCCTGGATTGCCACTTCGTTTTCCGCATCGGCCGCCGCCGTGGCTTCATCGAGCACCAGTACGGTCGGGTCGAGCAGGACGGCGCGGGCAATGCTCACGCGCTGCAGCTCGCCGCCGGACAGCTGCGCATCCTCGCCGATGACGGAATCGTAGCCACGTGGCAAGGCCAGGAGGCGCTCATGGATGTTCGCCAGGCGCGCCGCCGCTTCGATCTCGTCTGCGCTGGCCGACGGCCGGCCCAGCGCGATGTTCTCGCGCACGCTGGCGTGGATCAGCCGCACTTCCTGCAGCACGAAGCCGATGCGCCGGTACAACTCGGGCGTGGCGATGAGCCGCAGGTCGACGCCGCCGAGCGTGATGCGCCCTTCGGTCGGGTCGAAAAAGCGCAGCAGCAAGCGCGCCAGGGTCGACTTGCCGGAACCGGAGGCGCCAACGATGGCCGTCACCGTGCCAGGACGCAAAGTCAGCGTGATGTCCGACAGCACCTTGTTCTTGCCATCGTAGGCATAGCCCACACCTTCCATGCGGATCTCGGTGCCATCTGGCAACTGCTGCTGGCCTGGCGCCGGCTGCGCCAGCACGGGCGTGTCGAGCAAGGCTTGCACGCGCCGGGCGGCGCCCGTGGCGTTATTGAGGTCATGCGTCAGGTAATGCAGCAGCAGCATCGGTGCGGAAATACCGGGCGCCACCAGGACGAACGGCAGGATTTCCACGGGCGCCATCCAGTCCAGGGCCACGAACACGGTGCCGGCAATCATGACCACGCCCAGCACGGCCACGGGTGCGATCAGCGCATTGGCATTCGCCATCGAGCCAACCAGGGGGCGCGTGAATGCAGCAAACGCTTCGGCAAAAGCGTCGACGGCAGCGCGGTAGCTGCCGTGCGCGCGGCCCGTGGCGCCGAAGGCCTTGACCACGGGAATGCCGTTGACGAACTCCACCACGGCATTGTTGATGCGCCCCATGCCGGCGACGAATTGCTCCATGTTGCTCCCGCTGGCCTTCATGGCGCGGCCGAAGAACAGGAAAAAGCCGGGAAATGGCAGGATGGCGATGAGGGCCAGGCGCCAGTCCATGGCGAACAGATACATGACGGAGATGGCGATGGCGCCCACGGCGCGTCCCGTCGTCGTGTAGAAGTGTGCTGTGAGGCTGTGCAGGGTATTGATGTCATCCTGCATCGCCTGCTTGACCTCGCCCGAAGCGCGGCTGGTGAACCAGCCCAGCGGCACTTGCCCCAGGCGCTGCATGGCTTGCAGGCGCAATTGATGGGTGAGGCGGTTGTCGGCCAGGTGCGCGGCCAGTTCGCCCAGCGAGATCAGCGCCATGCCGAGGAACAGACAGGCGACGCTAGCGATGATGATCTGCCACACATCGCCGTGCGCCGGCGCAGGGGCCAGGGCGATTTTCGCGAGCTGCGCGATGCCCGCCAGCGGCACCAGGGTGAGCATGGAACCCGTGCCGGCCAGCACGGCGGCGGCGATCAGGCGTGCGCGGATGGGGTGCAGTATCCGGCTGATCGGGCCGGCTTGGCGGCTTGGGCTAGTCATGGAAAAAACGTAAAAAAACGCGCATAAGGTCAATGGATAAGGGTGGCTCTTACCCTATATCCCGAACGAGAATGCAAAACCCTCAATCGCGCGTGCGAAATTATCAGGCAGCAGCCTGGGGTTTGGCTTGAACTGTCACCCAGTAACGCGTGCGCGCCAGGATTTGCACGGGCAAGGCCAGCGCCAGGTTATGCAGCGCGCGGTCCGTGTCGCGCAGGGAAAAGACGCCGTTGACGCTCAAGCTGGCCACGGCCGGGTCGCAGCGCAGCAGGCCGGGGCGATAGCGGGCCAGTTCCGCAAGCAGCTCGTCCAGGCGCATGTTGTCGGCCACCAGCACGCCCTTGATCCAGGACGCCGCGCTGGCCGGTACGGGGCCGGCCGATTGCACGATGTCTGCCGAGAAGATGGCACTGTAGCCCGTGGCGATGCCCACGGCGTGACCGGGCGCGTGCGCGAGGCGTATCTCGACGGCGCCCTCGAAGACAGCCACGCGCGACGTGTATTCGTCTTGCCGCAAGCTAAAACGCGTGCCCAGCGCCTGCAGCGTGCCATGGCGGCCCTGCACGCGGAAAGGCCGCTGCGCCGGATCGGGATCGTGCGCCGTGGTGACGAGGATTTCGCCGCTGCGCAAGATCAGCAAGCGCTCGCTGGCGTCGAAGCGCACGTCGATGGCGGAAGCGGAAGCGAGCATCACGCGCGTGCCGTCAGGCAAGGTAATCTGGCGGATCTCGCCCGTGGCGGTGCTATGCCCGGCCGTGGCCACTTGCCAGGCATCCGTGCCGCGCAGCAGGTACGCCATGCCGCCCACGGGCAGCAGCACGGCCAGCAGCTTCAGGGCGCGGCGGCGGTTCAGGTAGGCGGCCGGCGCCGGTTCGCGCAGCGCGTGCCGGGCCGCGTCGCGCGGCACGCTGTGCAGCTTGCCTTCGAATGCTTGCAAACGCTGCCAGGCGATGGCGTGGTGCGGATGGGCGGCGCACCAGCGGGCACAGGCAGCGCGGTCTTCGTCGCTGGCGTCATCGGACCACAGACGCGCCATCCATTGGGCCGCCTGCTGCACGACGGCCGGTGCAATCACCACCTCCATGGCTCAGGCGTCCGGCGCGTGCATGGCCTGGTAGCAGGCCAGCAAGCCGGCGGCGATGTATTTTTCGACGGACGAGACGGACACCTGCAATTCGGCGGCGATGTCGCGGTAGCTCAGGCCATCGAGTTTGCACAGCAGCAAGGCCTTGCGCGCCTTGGCGGGCAACTGGTGCAGCACCGCGTCGATTTCCGTCAGCGCCTCGATCACCAGTGCGCGCTCTTCCTCGGACGGGGCCAGCGCTTCGGGCACCAGGGCCAGCACTTCCAGGTAGGCCGTTTCGATCTGGCGGCGGCGGTACAGGTCGATGACCATGCCGTTGGCGATCTGCGTCAGGTGACGGCGCGATTCCCCGGCCGGCGGCACCCTGCCCGTCTTCATCAGGTGCAAATACACATCGTGCGCCAGGTCGGCCGCATCGAAGGCATTGCCGAGTTTACGGCGCAGCAAGCCACGTAACCAGTGATGGTGGTCGGTGTAGAGACTGCTGACTTGCTGCTGAAGCGCTAACTCGGCGGTGCTCACGATACCCTTCCTGTGGTCGATGGCCAGCGGAACCGCCAGCGCACAAATATAAATGAGAATTATTCTCATTGTATAGGAAAAGGCAATACAGACGCAACCGCCCTGGCCGGAACGGGCGGCACAGCAAGGCGGGATATCCAACAAACGGGCAATAAAAAACCCTGCAAATCAGTGACTTGCAGGGTTCCTTGCAGGCCCGCATGGGGCCGGTGCCAGGATTAGACGTTGAACAGGAATTTAAAGCATATAGCATTGATTTTATTGACTAATATACTAAAAATTCTATTTTGTACTCACCAACATACCCACTTTCATCAAGACTGTACAAAAACTGCTTGAACAACACCGTTTTTTGGACATAAGTGCCACATAAACAATATTATACTCAGGTTTGAGACTGCGGAAAATGAAGGCTTTTCGAAGTGCCAGCGGATTGTGAGTCCCGTCGATGGCAACTCCCCGACTACATGTAATCTCAGTACGTGGCGTCAATACACAAGGGACATAGGTACAAAATTACACCTGGCCACCGACAACGACTGGATGACATCGTCGCTGGCCGGGACGACCGGCCAAAACGCTCCTACATGCCACCATAAGGCAAAAAGGGTTCCGCTTCGCTCCAGCCCTCGCGGGCCTCAAATCGCCCTTTTTCAGGTACGCTAACACCAAAGCTGGCAAGTAACACACGCCCCACCTATTCTCTTAACCGCTCTCTACCGACCGGCACCATGTCTAGCCACGCACGATCCTCTTCATTGAAGCAATAACGAGAAAGTTTACCTTCTTTAGCTTCAGCAAGGCCACGAAGGGTATCCACCACAAACTGAGTCCTAGACTTTCGGCGCATAACAAGTTGCCTCTTGCGGGCACGATTTTTCATACTAAAGCCTTTCAAAGCTAAATTATCCATGTTTACACACAGGCCTTTACAGCTTGGCTAAAAGCACGCGTTGACCTATAAATTTCGCTAGCGAAAACAGGGCATCTAGCCTCCTCATAAGCGCAGGCAGTAAGCCAAAGCATCAACTCATACCGGCCTCCAACTTGTTGCCATGCGGAATCAATGGCATGATCCAAGTGTCAACGATTACTTTTTGGAAAATCATGCGAAATTATATAGTTGGAATGCTCGTTGCCAGCGTGTCGGCTCCGATCCTGGCCCAGAGTATGGGCGACGCAATGCAGCAGGCTGAGAAATCCAACACTGACGCGGCGTCCGGGACGCCAAATACAGTATCTAGTTTCTTTGGGCGTATGTTAAAAAAAGACGGTGCAGCCAGTGCCGCTAACGGAGGGAAACGGATACAGGACACTCCAATTTATAAAATTTTCGAAAAGTACCCGGTCACGGATTCCCACAATCCGCCAGACTATCCTAAAACGGCTATCAGCATCAGCTACCCTAACTGGCTAAACGAAGGCGACGCCACCATCGGTCGGTTCAAACCAAACCAATGCCTGACGTACTCAGTAACATACTGGGCCAATAAAGACGCGCCGCAGATTTATGACAATCTCGTCGTTTGCGCTTCCGACCTGAGCAAGGTTTCCCACTCAAGTTTACGTACAGTTTGGCCATTCTTCGGGCTGTCCGGAACCAACACTGGACAAGTACGAACCACGGGTCCGATTCCGCCAGCCACACCGTTTCCGACCGACGCTGCAAGTCGAACCTTCATCGAACGTGGCGGCGTCTTCTTCTTGGGTGCGATCATGACCGCCATGGGCTACGATTGGAATTTTTCAGCTGATTCCCGACGCGTCTGGGTCGTGAAAGTAGGCGAACCAGCATCGATGGCCGATAAGCAAAATCGCAGCACTGGCGAGCAAATGCCTTCCAGTGCTCAAAACCAAGCCGTCCTCAGCAAATGCCGACCCGAAAATTTCAACCAAGACAGATACAACCGAATCACAGTAGGTATGACGCTTGATGCAGTCAAACAGACAATCGGATGCGAACCTGATTCGGATTTCACACAACGCTCCGCAATGAACGTTATGTATAAGTGGGCAGTGACGATCAATAACCTAGTTGCCGCGAAATCTATAGATGTATTTTTTGATCCGACCGGCAAGAAAGTAAAGGGACTTGGCCAACAGTTCAAATTTGCGAGTGGATTCTAATTTACCACTTAGGTAGTGATCGCGACTTGATCTGACAGTTACCCGATTTGAAGCCTGCGACTGTCAGGTCAAGTGCGCGACTAAACCTCAGTTGAGCAGCCATTCACCGCTGTGTTCGATTGCTGCATACGTCGCATCTGAGGCCAAATCCAGCTCACCAGGCCAGGTCACTACGCCGTCAACGATCTGCATTTTCTGGAATTCTGAAAGGTTGCTCAAGTGCGTGAACACGCCACGAAAAAACTCGGCAAGAACCTCACGGCACCTTCCAGCCCATTCTGAAATCGCACTGCCAGCGCAAAGTCTCCAGCAACCTTAACTTCTACAACATCCCATTTCATGGTTCTCTCCAAAAGGGAAATTAGTTTCGGACTCTGCATGTCTTGACACAACTGCCAGCAATTCAGCTTTATGCAACTTGGCCCAGTCGAGCACCTGACCCAACGCTCGGCGCGGCATTTTTTCTCGTCGGCATGGCACCGCTCCCGACCATCTCAATGGCCACTCCCGCTCGTGCCTGGCATAGCCTCACGTACATCATAAAGTTGAGCCTTGAAGAAGTTTATTCAGATCACCAACGATCTTACTTTCAGAAAGTCCTGTAGCACCATCGGTCTGAACCAATTTGCTTAACTCTAGGTTCCTCCATCCAGAAGGTTGGTCATCAACAGCGATCCAATTATGAACCTCGGCTCGATCAGCCCAGCGTTTGATTTGCTCATAGCGACTAACATCATCCCACCATGTTGAGGTTTTTTTAAATCCATCGGCATTCCGTCCCATGGCTGAGTGCCAAGTAGCACCAACAACCCGGCGCTGAAGTTCCACGGGTAAATAAGCGCGCGCGCGTGCGAAGCCCAGATCACGCACCCAGCTTGTGGAAAGGACAATGTCCACGTCGGGATAGTCTGCTATCAAAGCAACCAGGCGGTCGGCCCACATGAACAGATGCCCATCAGCACGCAAGATGGGACGGCCGCGTACAAGATAGGTGGCGTCTGGATGCAAAACACCATCAAAATCCAAAAACAAAACCAATTTCTTTTCCATGCTTACAACGTCCTAAATAGACCACGATTTGGCAAAAAAATCGTTCAAGATGACAGATGTGGCCGAGACTGTTCACGCATAAACGCTCAGAATGCAACGAATAAACAATCAGATATCTTGTGCCGCTAGCTAGGCCACTTATCCTGGTTCAGGCAACTGGAGGTGGACGACCAGCCCAGCGACCTTCAATCCATGCCTCCCAATCCCAAACATACGCCAACGCTCCTTCACCTTCCAGCACCGGACACGCTGAACCACGTAACGCCATCGTAAAGTGATCGCGCCAAGGATCAGGAATATCCTGAATCCGAATAAAGTATCGTCGGCCAGCATGCATATATGCTGTGGTCTAATTTGCCCGGACACCTCAATAGGTGGAAAATCCACCATCTGAGGAAAAAGCATGACAACAAGAAAACGTAGAACCTTCGAGCCGAGCCTGAAACTGGAAGTGGTCCGGCTGATCAATGAGCAGGGCCAGAGCGTCCAGAACGTCAGCGAAAGCATGGGCATCGGCCAGACCGCGATCCGTCGCTGGCTGCAGCAGTACAGTGCCGAGCAAAACGGGCAGCCCGGCATCGGCAAGCCGCTCACTGCCGAGCAGCAAAGAATCCGCCAACTGGAGCTGGAAAATCAGCAGCTACGGCAGGACGTCACCATCTTAAAAAAGGCCTCGGCCTTCTTTGCCCGCGAAATGAAGTGACCCATACGCTTATTCGCCAGCTGCAAAAGGAGGCCATCCCAGTCCAGCACAGCTGTCGCATCCTGGACGTGAGCCGATCTGGCTTTTACGAGGCGCAGCGTCGTTCTGCTAAACCAGTTTTGTGCAAAGCGAGCGTTCATCTGCGGGCCGCGTTTATGGCAAGCCATCAGAGCTACGGAAGCCGCCGACTGGTCACTGCCATGGCCAGCGCAGGGTTCGACATCGGGCGCTACAAGGTGCGCAGTTTGATGCGCCAGCAGGCTTTGAAGCCGG